>JBDLUF010000058.1:0-7557 GCA_039805445.1 Actinomycetota bacterium
TTCTTGTGAAGAACACCCTTTTGCACTGCAACATCCAGTGACTGTGAAGCAGCGCGGAGTTCAGTGTTGATCGCAGCAGCATCGCCTGCAGCTACAGCGTCGCGGAACTTACGGACGGCGGTCTTGATAGATGAGCTCACAGACTTGTTGCGAAGGCGTGCCTTCTCGTTGGTCTTGATGCGCTTGATCTGAGACTTGATATTTGCCACGTGCGTAGTTCTCCGAACTTTAGGTTGAGGGGTAAGGGTACCCATTTGAGCGCTTATGCTCAAATTGGGCTTCTGTTAGGCGGTGATAATCCCTGAGGAGGCTGCACGGCGGCGCTTTCGGCCACCTGTCTTTACCTCAGGCTGTGGCGCTTCCGCCGCAGGGGTTTCATTAATGGTCTCGTGAAACTCATGCTCAGTCGCATCCTTTTCATCAGCATCTTCATGTTGTGATGATGGAGTATCAAGCTGAGGCATTGGAGCCTTCATCTTTACCGGCTCCATGTGGATGTGAATTCCGCGTCCACTACATGAATCACATGTAGTCGAGAATGCTTCGATAAGTCCTTGGCCAACACGCTTACGTGTCATCTGAACCAAACCAAGTGAGGTTACTTCTGCAACCTGGTGCTTGGTGCGATCGCGACCTAGACATTCAACCAAACGGCGCAATACAGCTTCACGGTTCGATTCAAGAATCATATCGATGAAGTCGATTACAACAATTCCACCTAAGTCGCGAAGACGAAGTTGGCGTGCAATCTCTTCTGCAGCTTCAAGGTTGTTCTTGGTAACTGTCTCTTCGAGGTTTCCACCCTTACCAATGAACTTACCGGTGTTAACGTCGATAACAACCATTGCTTCGGTGCGATCAATAACAAGTGATCCACCTGATGGTAGATACACCTTGCGATCAAATGCTTTTGCAAGTTGTTCTTCAACGCGGAAGTCAGCAAATAGATCGCCGCTTCCGGTGTACTTCTCAATCTTCTGAGTTAACTCTGGTGCAATGAAACCAAGGTAGTTTGTAACTTCATCCCAAGCTGTTGAGCCCTGAACAGTTAGTTTGCGGAAATCCTCATTAAAGATATCGCGAATAACACGAACAGCAAGATCTGGCTCTTGGTAGAGCGCAGCTGGTGCATGGAAGTTTGGATTCTGACTCTTTGCGTAGATGTCTTCCCATTGCGCCTTCAAACGTGCGACATCATTGGTGAGATCTTCTTCGCTTACGCCTTCTGCTGCTGTACGAACAATCACGCCAGCTTCTTCAGGGATTAAGTTCTTCAAGATTGATTTCAAACGAGCGCGCTCTTCTTCAGGAAGACGCTTTGAAATTCCAGACATTCCGCCGCCAGGAACATAGACAACGTAACGTCCAGGCAATGAAATCTGGCTAGTTAGACGAGCACCCTTTTGACCGATTGGATCCTTAGTCACCTGTACTAATACCGGCTGGCCTGTCTTTAAAACTGTTTCGATCTTGCGAGGTTGTGATTCTGAAATACCAGCAGCATCCCAGTTAACTTCACCTGCATACAGAACCGCGTTACGGCCCTTACCAATATCTACGAAGGCTGCTTCCATTGATGGAAGAACGTTTTGTACACGACCTAGGTAAACGTTTCCAACGTAAGAAACATTGCTATTACGGTTAACGTAATGCTCAACCATGACGCCATCTTCAATAACAGCGATCTGTGTGCGGTCAGCAATCTGACGAACAAGCATCTCGCGGTCAACATTTTCGCGACGTGCTAAGAACTCTCCATCGGTAATGATTGTTCCGCGCTTGCGATATGGCTCGCGGTACTCGCTTCGTCCGCCACGATCATTGCGATCGTATCGATCATTACGATCACGACGGTTACGGTTGTTGCGATCATTTCGATCATTGCGGGCTGGACGCTCTGGGCGTTCACGCTTTTCGCGAACCTTTACAACTGTAATTACGCCATCTTCTTCGATGGTCTCCCCTGGAGTTACACCTTCACCGGTTGCGCGACGGCGACGACGGCGACGTGTTGAGGTTGCACCTTCAGCTGAATCCTCTTCGCCAGATTCCTCTGTTGAATTCTCATCGTTCAAATCTGAATCTACATTGCCTGTGTTGGTTGCATCAGCAGAACCTGGCTTACGGCGACCACGGCCACCACGACGGCGACGGCGGTTGCGATTAGCGCGTTCTTCAGAATCTCCCGCTGCACTATCTGCTGCTGCAGGCTTTTCTTCAACCTCAACAGCCTCTTTCTTTGCAGCAACCTTCTTACGTGGTTTGGCTTCTGCTGGCTTCTCAGGTGCTGCTTGGAAGATAGGCACTGGAATTGCAGCGGCCTTCTTACGAGTTGTCTTCTTTTCTTCAGCTACCTCGGTAACTGGAGCATCTGCTTTCGCGGATGCTTTTTTAACCGCACGCTTGCGCGGTGTTTTAGGCTCAATCGCCATGGCACCAAATCCTTTATGCCCCTTGCGGAGCTATCTTCTTAAAAAATCCTGTTGGGTTTTCCGTACCGTCCGCGCTGGGCTTGTATCGCGATTGATCGCGAGCCGCGCTGAACTGGTGCCCTAATTATGGCATCTGAGGGGCTATTTGCCTATTTACCCTCGTAAACGAGCGTGAACGTTCTGCAAAAGACCAAATCCGATCAGGGTGGCAAACATCGATGATCCACCATAGGAAATGAATGGCAATGGCACACCTGTCATCGGCATCAGCCCCAAGGTCATTCCAATATTTTCAAATAACTGGAATGAGAACCAGGCAATGACGCCCATACACACTAATCGCCCAAAGGGATCAGAAGTTCTGCGCGCAATAGAAAAGGCTCGCATCAACATTATGAGATAGAGCAACAGAATAAATCCACTGCCGACAAAGCCAAGCTCTTCTCCGGCAACAGTGAAAATAAAGTCAGTCTGTTGTTCAGGAACAAATCGTCCATTTGTTTGTGGACCGTTAAACAATCCAGTTCCGAGCAATCCACCAGAACCAACTGTTATACGTGCTTGGCGCAATTGATAACCAGCACCTTGGGTATCTGCGTTGGGGTCAACAAAGGTTTGCAAACGGTTAACTTGGTACTCGCTGATTACTCCAGCTTTGACCGCTACAAATCCACCCAGTACTGCAAGCAGTAATAAGCCAGCAACCCACCGAGCGGGTGCTCCAGAGACGGCGATGATTGTTACAACAGAGGCGGCGATGATCAAGATTGTTCCCATATCTGGCTGGAGAATAATCAGGATTACCGGGATTGCAGCGATCGCTAAAGCCTGAAGCACATCCTTGCTCGTAGGTTCTGTACTGTCATGGGTTCGTTCCGACAAGATCATTGACATACCAATGATGATTGCAATCTTTGCAAGTTCTGCGGGTTGAATCTGGAAACCACCTGGCAGATTGATCCACGCTCGTGCACCATTTACTTCAGCACCAAGTCCTGGAATCAACACAATAGTTAATCCAATAACACCTGCACCCCATAAAAATGGTGTGTAAGCGCGCAGTAAGCGGTAGTCAACAACGGTTGTACCGTATGCCAATAATCCACCGATCAATATATTAATAATGTGGCGCTTTAAGTAGTACTGGCCATCTAAACCATTGCGGATGTACCAATCGCGGGTTGCCGCCCACACCAGCAAGGTTCCAATTATTAAAAGAAGGGCAACAACAGCTGTTAGAACTGGATCCCAGCCATGCAAAAGCGATTGCCGGCTACGTCGATATAACCTCTGGCGGGCATGGATCTGACTCACTTGCTCGCCTCCTTAGGTTTTGTAGCTGGTGAAATCTTAGGCAGTTGTGTTGGTGGTTTACCTTCTGGGAACAACGCCGCGCCAGGCACAACCTTGTTTCCAACTACACCGAAGAGTGTTGAGTAAATCTGTCGAACTCCAACACCAGATGTTGATGCACCGAAACCACCTTGACCCACCATCATGACAACGGCGTAGCGAGGATTCTTACTTGGTGCATACGAAGCAAACCAGGAAGTGTCATCTTTCAATGAGCCATTTGGATTGCGACCAAAGACCTGACCTGTACCTGTCTTGCCACTAATTTCAATTGGGAAACCCGCAAATACCCCTGCTCCAGTTCCGGTGGTTACAACCTCGCGAAGTGAGCTACGCAAGAAGGAAAGTGTCGAAGGTGCTGTTTTAACCGTTCCTAACTTCTTAGGTGTGTAACTCTTAACAACCGTTCCATCAGTTTTAACAATCGCTCTAGCAACCATCATCTGCCAGATAGTTCCGCCATTGGCTATCGCTGCATACATCTGCGTCAACTTTAGAGGTGTCACAACTGTGTCACCCTGTCCGATAGAAAAGTTCACAGCATCTCCAGCACGGATCTTGTCTCCATCAACACAGTTTTCAGCTGCCAGCTGTAGCAAGAACGGAGTCTGCTGTGCCTTAGTCGCTCGCTCCTTGTAGTTGCAGTAGAAATCTTTGTTCTGCTGGTACCAGCTCTTTTTGTATGTACGATCTGCCAGTCGAGATGATGACTCTGAAGGTATATCGATTCCAACTTTTTGAGTGATGTTAAAGGCTTTAGCTGCCTCGAAGAAGTAATCATTGGCGCTTGATTTTGGTCTCAAGCCACCATCACGTAACCATTCATCAAATGCGATTTGGTACCAGATTGTGTCGCATGAGACGGCAATTGCCTTTTTCATGCTCATAGTGCCTTGATTTTTACTATCGAAGTTCTGGAAAGCACGGGTACCAACCTGCACTTGTGAAGGGCATTTGTAGTTGGCGTTGAGGTCATAACCAGCAGCCGCTGCTGCAACCACTGAAACAGTTTTAAAGGTTGATGCAGGAGCAAACAATCCTTGTAGGGCACGGTTAAGTGCAGGAACAGATTTCTTTTCGCTGAATAAATCCTCAGCCTGCTGAACGGTTAAACCTTTTTCCCATGCATTGGGGTCATAGGTTGGATACGAGGCAAGCGCCAAAACTCTTCCAGTCTTAATATCCATAACAACGGCAGCACCTGAATCTGAGGTGTATCCATTAGCTCGTCCGCGCAGCACCGCATCCTTGAGCGCTTTTTCCGCTGATGCTTGTAAGCGAACATCCAAACTTGTTACTAGGTGATCTCCTGCAACAGGCTTTGTATTTTGGCTTTCGCGAGTAATGGACTCTTTGCGATCAACGATAACTGTTCTGATTCCTGGTTCCCCGCGCAGAAATGAATCGTATTGAATCTCAAGACCTGATTTACCAATTGACTCGCTTCGGAAATATTGCTTGCCATTGCCCTTAAGTAAATCAGTCTCAGTTAACGGCCCCACGTAACCAAGAACATGAGCTGCGTTAACATCTAAATAACTAGGATAATTTCGAATCGCAACAGGTTGTGCATCAACACCTGGGTAAGAATCAGAGCGTTCAACTATTTGCAAAGCAATATCGGGATCGGCAGATTTTGTAATTGGGATTGGTTGATATCTAGAGCCTTGCCAGCATCCAGCTTTTTGTCCCTTTGGAAGCTCACCACATAATCGTGTGTTTTGATAAATATCCTTGTACTTAAGGTTAAGAAGTATTGCTAAGCGCTTCATTACATCTGCGCCTTGATCTTCCAACTTATCAATTGCAATGCGATCGATAGTGATCGCCAAACCCGCTTTATTCATAGCTAATGGCACGCCATAGCCATCAACAATTAATCCTCTAGTCGCAGGAGCCACAACATCGCGACTTTGGATGCTTAATGCAGCATCTTTGTACTTTGGTCCTGCTGCAACCTGCAGATAAAAGAGTCTGCCAAACAAGGCTGTCATCAAGGAAATAATCAGGATTTGGACAACAAGTACTGCTAACCGGGATCTATTGTTCATAGCGCCGACCGCGAATCAAAGATCAGAGCATGTAAGCGGGTGAATATTGGAAGCATAATTGGTGAAACCAATAGTGCCCAAATACTCATTCCCAATAAAGTAAGAACAATCTGACCAAATGTACCGGTCGCTACACCTAACAGCGCTCCAGTGACCAAATATGCGACCTCAACAAAGAAATTAGCAACCACAACAAAGAAGACAATTCCGATTGCATTTGCATGAATGTTGTCATCGCCATAACCGATGTAGGAAATTGCATACCCTGCAAGCAACATAATCAAGGTCCACTGTCCAAAGGGTCCGCTGGCACTTTGTGATAGATCCATAAAGATTCCAGCTGCAAAACCAATCACTGCAGCAACCTCAGGTTGGCTTAATGCTGCCCAGGTTAAAGCAAAAATCAAAAGGATGGAAAATCCCCCACCAGGTAAACGAAACTGCGAGATAACCGACTCTTGAATTACAAAAATCAAAAGGAAAATTGGTGTCGCAATCGAAATCTGACGGGTAATCATTGAAGTTAATTACTTGCAGTAGGTGATGGAGTAACTGTGACGGTAACTGTTGGGATAGGTGTGACCTGAGGCTTTTGTGGAACCAAGGAATCTCCTGGATCTGAGGTTGGACCGCCGACAACAATTGCAACCACGCCTAATATTGAAAAGTTTGTGTAGTAACGGATGGTTGCTGTTTGTGCCAAAGCACCTGCAGAGTTATCAACCTGGCTTACATATCCAAGTGGAACTCCTGGAACAAATGGACGATTTGCCACACTTCCACGCGCCAATAAAACATCGCCAACCTTGACCGTTGTTGAATTATCAAGCAGTTGCAGGCTCGCAGAGCGGTTTCCGCGGCCTGAAAGGATTCCAATCTGCTGTGATCCTGCAATGCGTGCGCCAACCTTGAAGGCTGGATCGCTTGCTAGTTGAATCAGAGCAGAGTTTGGGTAAACATCTTTGACAACACCTGCAAGACCATACTGCGAAAGCACAGTCATATTCTTCTTGATGCCTGCATTACTGCCAGAATCGATAGTGATGGTTTGTGAAAATGATTGGCTTGATCCGTGGCTAATTACCCTGGCATTTACGATTTTGTAGCCAGCTGTTCCAGCCAAATCCAAGATTGATTCCAATTGCTTTAACTGTCCATCAGCATTTTTACGATTCAAAAGTTTGATTTTTAAATTTGCGTTTTCAGCCTCTAGCTTTTCGATCTGGCTTCTGGTGCGTCCAAGGTGCGTAACATCTGAAAAAAAATCTTTAACGGGGTTGAGAACAACCGCACCTGCACGCTGAAATGGTGAGAGCACGGTTTGTGTTCCCTGCTTAAAACCTTCGATGACCTTTACGCCGCGAAGATCTAAGGTGATGAGAAACAAAGAGGTGACAATCAAGATCACCAACAACAAACGTGCGCGACCCTCACCGCCGTTACGCATTAAAGAGTTGGCCTTATCGACGTGGCTCGGAGATTAGAACCTTCTCAAGAGCTTCAAACTCTTCAATGCACTTTCCGGAGCCCTCAGCAACAGCATCCAATGGACGCTCTGCGATGTGAATTGGCATTCCAGTTTCTTTGCGAAGGCGCTCATCCAGACCCTTAAGAAGTGCTCCACCACCGGTGAGAACAATTCCACGATCCATCAAATCTGATGCAAGCTCTGGTGGAGTCTTATCCAATGTGCTCTTAACCGCGTTAACGATTGAGTTCAC
>JBDLUF010000059.1:0-7451 GCA_039805445.1 Actinomycetota bacterium
CGAAACCATAGGGAAAAGCAAACCCTCGTGAGCGTCGAAGTGTAGAGGCAAGGTGGGGTTCAGGTCTAACTCGCGCCTGAAATACGGCAGACTTACGCCTATGACTCCACGTATCTCCGCCCGTATCGCAGCTATCGCAGAATCAGCCACTTTGGCTGTTGATGCAAAGGCCAAAGCGCTTAAAGCTGCTGGCCGTCCAGTAATTGGCTTTGGTGCAGGAGAGCCTGATTTTCCAACACCTGATTACATCGTTGAAGCAGCCGCTGCTGCGACAAAGGTTGTTGCAAACCATCGCTACACACCAACACCTGGTTTGCCAGATCTGCGTGATGCGATCGTTGCAAAGACAAAGCGTGACAGCAACTATGAAATTACCGCTGACCAGGTTTTAGTTACAAATGGTGGAAAGCAAGCGGTGTATCAAGCATTTGCAGCGATTGTTGATCCAGGTGATGAGGTTCTACTTCCATCTCCATATTGGACAACATATCCAGAGTGCGTGAAGTTAGCTGGCGGAGTTACCGTTGATGTTTTCGCTGATGAGACTCAAAACTATTTAGTATCTGTTGAACAGCTTGAAGCTGCACGAACACCAAAGACAAAGGTTTTGCTCTTCTGCTCACCTTCTAACCCAACAGGTTCTGTTTACTCTGTTGAACAAGTTAAGGCGATCGGTGAATGGGCTGTAAAGAACAACATCTGGGTTATCACAGATGAGATTTACGAGCACTTGCTTTACGACGGTGCAACTGCGCCATCACTTCCAGTTTTGGTTCCAGCACTTGCTGATACCTGCATCATCTTGAATGGTGTTGCTAAGACATATGCAATGACAGGTTGGCGAGTAGGTTGGATGATCGGACCTAAGGATGTCATTAAGGCAGCAACTAACTTGCAGTCACACCTTTCATCAAATGTTTCCAATGTTTCACAACGTGCTGCAATTGCTGCGTTGACTGGAAACCTTGATGCGGTTCACACAATGGGCGAGGCGTTTAACCGTCGTCGCAAATTAATTGTTGGTTTGCTCAATGAGATTCCTGGCTTTGAGTGCCCAACTCCAACAGGTGCTTTCTATGTGTATCCATCTGTTAAGGGTGTACTTGGAAAGACTATCCGCGGTAAAACACCTACAACATCTGCAGAATTAGCTACCTTAATTCTTGAAGAGGTTGAAGTTGCCGCTGTTCCTGGTGAGGCATTTGGTCCATCTGGATACCTACGCTTTTCATACGCAACAAGCGATGAGGATATTGTCGAAGGTATTGGCCGTATCAAAAAGCTACTTACTGAAGGTTAAATCTCTACTCCAACTAGATTTACTTCAGCTTCAAGGGTAATTCCAAATACCTCTTTAACTTGATTTCGTGCGCGCTTAGCAAGCTCTGCAATATCTGCGGCGGTTGCATTTCCTGAGTTAGATAAAGCAAGGACATGCTTTGTCGAAATACGTGCACCACCGACTTCATCACCCTTGTGTGTGCCAGAGTTTTCAATCAACCATGCAGCTGAAATCTTTACTCGTCCATCATTTAATGGCCACTTTGGTGCAGCGTTTGGCAAAGTATCTGCTTGCTGCTGAGTAACAATTGGATTAGTAAAGAAAGATCCCGCAGACCACGAATCATGATCATCAGGTGACAACAACATTCCCTTACTTGCACGAAGCTCTAGAACAGCAGCACGGGTTTCTTTCACAGTTGCTTTATCACCTGGATCAATACCAAGTTTCTTAGCAAGTTCAACATAGGTAATTGGATCACTCATTTCGCCAATGCGAATTTGGAATTGAACATCCAATACAACATAGCGTCCAGGGTGAGCTTTAAAATGAGAGTTTCGATATGTGAATTCACACTGAGCATTTGTAAATGTTTTAACCGCTTTTTCTTGGCGGTCATAGGTACGAACTCTTGTAATGAACTCTGCGACTTCATGACCATACGCACCAATATTTTGAATCGGTGCCGCTCCAACTGTTCCAGGTATTCCGCTAAGGGTTTCTAATCCTGCATATCCACGATCAATACTTGTCTGAACAAAGGTGTCCCAATCTTCACCCGCACCAATAGTCAGTGTTGCACCGCTACAAGCATCGACTTCGGATTGAACAGAGTTGTTAGAGATACGAATAACTGTGCCAGCAAAGCCACTATCTGCGATAAGAACATTGGTTCCGCCGCCCATGATTAAGACTGGTGAATCCCCCGCCTCTTCAATCGCAGCGATGATTTCAGCCTCAGTAGATACCTGAACTATTTTTTGCGCCGGGCCACCCACGCGGAAGCTGGTGTACTTGGATAACTCGGTCATGTAAGAAGGTTACCTGCGTGGGGACAAAATTGCGCTTTTACCTCTGTACTTATCAAGGATGCGGTCGTAATTCTTCTTAGATTGAACTTCGCGGTACTCGGGATCAGCATCGTGATACCCATGGTGGCGATCCTGAATCAGCGGAAGCTCCATCTGCAGCAAACGTCCACCAGCTTGTCTGATCTTTAGTGAGTATTCGATATCTGCATTTCGATAATACAGAGCACGAGGATTAAATCCGCCAACTTCAATCATTGCTTCACGATTAAAGGCCATGAAGTATGAGAACAAGACATCAACTTCGCCGGGACCCTTGTCATCAACACTGCGCCATTCATCTTCGGTATTGATCAATCCACCGCGCCAACCAACCGCTACGTACTCGCCCTTTTCTAATTCCTGAACAACGGGAGTAATTGCATCAGCTGTAAATCGTGTCGATGGATCCATAACGACTACATACTTGCTTTTAACCTTTTCAAGAAAAACACTGGCGCAATCTCCCCAAGCAGCTCCTGGGTTAACAGAGATTAAGTAAGTCCGCTTATCCATTTGTTCAAAGAGAGATCCAGCATCACCAATTGAAATAATGGCCACTGCGCAATCGCTATTGGCCTTGATCGTCTTTACAGTTTCTAAAGCATCCTCGGTAAAGCCATCAACAATTAAGCCAACCGTTACATCTTTTTCTAAATCAATTGGGCGAATATCACGTGGGTACGCCAAGGTTATATACGGCTTCTTTGGGCGGAGTTCGTATCCCCCAGCAACATCAACAATCTCAAACCCTGCTTGCAATAGTTCATCACGATACTTATCTGCAAGTGCAAAATCTTTAGCAGCTCGAGCATCCATGCGTGCTTGAGCAAGTGCGTTTACTGAATCAGGAATACTCACTTAACTACAACCGCTTTAGACATTCCTAGAACTTTAACTCCGGCAGAGGTTGCGCTGATATCAATCTTGATTCGCTCCCCATCAACTTCTGATACAACGCCAGAAACAGTTAGATCTACCTTTTGATCAGCGGGAACGATGACCGGCTTAACAAAGCGAGCTGAAAACTCCTTCACCGCAACTGAACCGCCAGCCCAATCTGTAACAAACTTTCCGGCCAGCGCCATAGTTAACATTCCATGTGCAATCACATTCGGAAGGCCGACAGAGAGTGCAAACTCTTCATTTTGGTGGATTGGATTTTGATCCCCGCTGGCATCGGCGTACGCCTTAAGTATTGCGCGATCTACATAAAAGATCTTTTCCTCAAGAATTGTTCCGACTTGAATCATGCGCGCACCACCAATGTGGACCAAGTTGAAACAACTAACTGGCCTTCTGAATGTAAATCAGAGCGCACAGTTACGATTTCATTGCCGGCTGCGACTTTGTAATTTTCAATTGTTGAGGAACATTTAAAGGTATCGCCCGCAACGATTGGTCGCTTGATATCAAAGCGTTGATCGCCATGAACTACTCGAGACCAATCCAAACCAATTTCAGGGTTGGACAAGATCTCTTGTGATTGTTCTAAGGTAATTCGAATTGAGAAAGTTGGAGGAGCTACCGTTGTATTGTTTTCTGAAAGGACGGCACAAAAGGCATCAATTTCAGATTGAGAAACAGTTACAGACTCTGCACCTTCAAAGGTGCGCCCGACAGAATCGGGATTGAGCATTAGCGAGTTTCGCGGTGAAGAGTTGAAGACTTGCAACGTGGACAGAACTTCTTGAGTTCCATGCGGTCTGGATCGTTGCGGCGGTTCTTCTTTGTGATGTAGTTACGCTCTTTGCAATCCACGCATGCCATGGTGATCTTTGGACGTACGTCCGCGCTCTTGCTTGCCATGGTCTTACTCCTTCAGTCGATTACGAGAGGCTTAGGTTACCCGAGCCATCTCGTAGCGCGAAATTCACGCTTGTGGAACTAGTAGCGGAGGCGGGATTTGAACCCACGACACAGCGATTATGAGCCGCTTGCTCTACCAAGCTGAGCTACCCCGCCAAGGGTTGTGCATGTGAAAGATAGGTAATTCTTGGTGAAGAACCTCTTTCGAGCCCCCCACCGGAATCGAACCGGTGACCTTTTCCTTACCATGGAAACACTCTACCGACTGAGCTAGGGGGGCGTTGGACGAATGCGAAGCCTACCTTCTTACTTCCACTTTGGAAAAATTACCTCTTTATTGAGCAGGATCTAGCGTGATTTTGCCTGTTGTTTCGCGGCTCAACATCGCCTTGTGGGCTTGGCTGGCCTGACTCAATGGATAGGTTGCACCGATTACAGGCTTCAACTTTCCTTCAACAACAAGAGCAAAGAGTTGCTCAATAACATCATTCATTAACTCTTTCTTACCAAAGCAATGTGACAACCAAAATCCAGTGATGGTTTTGCTGCCACCCATAAGGGTTGCTGGTTGAATCATTGATGGTGCAACACGTGATGCCATGCCGTAAGTAACTAGACGACCAAATGGCGCAAGAATTTCTAGGCTGTCATCAAAGGTCTTTCCGCCAACCATTTCAAGAATCAGATTTACTCGCTTGCCACCATTGGCAGCTTTAATCGCATCACCTAAGTTTTCATGTGTTGCTTCAACAACAACATCTGCACCAAGTGAGGTTGCAAGTGCGCGCTTTCCTTCAGAGGATGCAACCGCAATAACCTTTGCTCCCCACAACTTTGCTAATTGAATTGCGATTGTTCCAACACCACCGGCAGCTGCATGTACGACAACTGTTTCGCCAGGTTGCAAATGTCCAACAGTTTTCAAAATGTGCCAAGCCGTTGATCCTTGAACCAACATGCACAGTGCCTGACCATCTGAAACACCATCAGGAATTGGAATCATTACTGAAGAGTGAGTAACCGCTTTCTGTGCATATCCCCCACCTTCAACTGGTGCTAAAACACGAACACCCTTTGAGGTTTTTCCGACAACTTCAATGCCTGGAACCAATGGAAGCTTCTGTGCTGAAAGGTAAGAGTTTTCAGTTTGGTGTGTGTCTGCATAGTTGATTCCGATTGCAGAAACTTCTATGAGTTCAAATCCATCTGCCGCCTTTGGATCTTCTAGATCAACTAAGTGCATGACATCTGGACCACCAAATTCGGTGATCTGAATTGCTTTCATTTCTCCCAGCTTTCTTAAATTAGCCCTTGGTTGAGCCGAGTGTTAAGCCTGAAACAAACTGCTTGCGCAGTACAAAGAAGACGATCAGGGTGGGTAGCGCTGCAATCGTCGCACCGGCTGCCAAGAGGTTGTAATCCGTTACAAATTCACCCTGCAGTCGGCCGAGCGCCGAGGTAATCGGGCGTTTTGAATCTGAGGACATCAGAACAAGTGCCCAGAAGAAATCGTTGTAAATCCACGTAGTCATAAGCACACCCAATGAAGCAAGCGCTGGGCGAAGCAAAGGCAACATCACCTTTGTGTAGTGGGTGAAGACGCTTGCGCCATCAACCATTGCTGACTCGCTGATTTCCTTTGGAACTGTCTTCATATAACTTGAAAGCACAAATGTTGCAAAGCCCATCTGGAATGCAACGTGGATCAAAACAACACCCCATGGTGAGTCATACAAAAGGCGTGGAATTCCAACAGCCTTTCCTAAGGTGATGTACATCTTGAAAACAGGAATGAAAACTAATTGTGCTGGAAGCAGGTTTCCTGCTGTGAAAAGTAGCAACAGGGAAACATTCCACTTGAATGAGTAACGGCTAACCACGAATGCAATAAGTGAGCCGAAGAAGAGTGTTAACGCAACAGCTGGAATTGTGATCGCGGCTGTGTTCCAGAAGTACAGAGGCAGATCCATGCGAGAAATTGCTTCTGTGTAGTTATCTAGATTCAAAGTTTTTGGAATTGAGAAGAGACCGTTTGCACGCACATCCTTGTATGGACGCAATGAAGTCCAGATAGTCCAGGCAATTGGGAAGATCCAAACAAGTGCGAAGATGCCGATGAAGCCAGAGATAAAGCGGTCCTTAACCTTCTGCTTGTTCTTGTACTTAATAGCGGCTTGTGCGAGTTCTAGATCTACACTCATTGGACATCACTCTTAAAGGTTGCTCGTAGGTAGGCAATAATCGGTCCGATAGAAAGAACAAAGAGAATAACGGCGTAGGCCGCACCCTTCATGGATGCACCTTCTCCAGCGATGTTCTGGAATACCAAGGTACCCAAAATCGGGAAGCCAGCTGAAGAGCCATAAATAATGTAAACAATGTCGAATGCGCGTAGGGATTCGATGATCGTAATCACGATAACGATGATGTTTACCGGCTTCATTGAAGGGAAAACCACCTTCTTGAAGGTCTGCCATTCAGTCGCTCCATCAAGGGATGCGGCTTCACGCAGCGCTGAATCAACTGACTTTAGACCAGCTAAATACAAAAGCATGATGTAACCAATATGTCGCCACGAGGCGATGGTCAAAATGACATAAATATTGATGTCGTAATTACCAAAGAATGAAATAGCGTTATCGATGTCGCGACCAAAGAGGCCGTTAACAAAGCCATCTGGGCGGAGCAAGAAGTTCCAGATAATTCCAGTTACTGCAAGTGAAAGCACAACTGGTAGGTAGTACGCAGTTTCATAAAACTTATGTCCGCGGATCTGACGATCAATTTGGTATGCAAGCAAAATTCCTAGCGGGGTTGCAATTAATGCAAACCAGCCCAACCAAATAATGTTGTTCTTGAGACCTTCCCAGAACGCTGGGGTGTCAAAGAAAATATTTTGGTAATTAGCCAGTCCGGCCCATTTGATTCGGCTGATTGAAATACCTGACCAGTATGTAAATGAAAGAAGAATTGTTAATACCGCTGGAATCCAAACAAGTAACAAGTGGAAGAAGAGCGGAATACCTACGAAAGCACCAAGTGTTGTGCGATCTGCCTTAGAAAAGGCTCGACGGCGAGAGACCTTAGTGATGTCTTTCGCCGTCGAGCTCATACTTGTAACCCTATCTCTAATTAATCCAATATAACTAATTAAGTTAACGAATTAAGCTAGAGGAGGAAGTGCTTCCCATTGTGATTGCAAAGTATCTTGGATCTTTGCAACATCCTTTGGATTCTTGAACCATGACTGGATTGCTGGACCAACAACTGGGCCTGCAAAGTCTGGACGAGTA
>JBDLUF010000060.1:0-7373 GCA_039805445.1 Actinomycetota bacterium
TCAAATTTTTCCAGATCGTTTTGCAAAGTCAGCTAATCTCTATCCGGTTCCGGATTGGGCACATCCACGTGATTGGAATGAGTTACCACGAGGTCGCAGTGAGTTTACGAGCAGCGAGTTATATGGTGGAGATATTCCTGGAGTCGAAGAACATCTAGACCACATTCGTGATTTAGGTGTGACCGGAATCTATTTCACACCATTTTTTGCATCTCGATCCAATCATCGATATGACGCGAGTAGCTTTACCGAAGTCGATCCTATCCTCGGCGGAAATAAAGCCCTCTTCTCACTTGTCAAAAAAGCAAACAAATATGGAATTCGGATCATGGGAGATCTGACCTCAAATCACTGTGGTGCTGGACATCCATGGCTTGCGAAAGCAAAAAAGAGTAAGAGCGCAAAAGAGCGAAGCTATTTTTACTGGGACAAAACCGTTAAACATGGTTATGTAGGTTGGTGGGGATTGGCATCGCTACCAAAGCTCAACTTCAACTCTGTAGCGTTGAAAAATGAGATGTACAAAAGCAAGAACTCCATTGTGCGCAAATGGATCTCACCACCATATGGCATGTCAGGTTGGCGTATCGATGTTGGAAACATGACGGGACGATTAGGCGCTGATGATTTACATGATGATGTCATGCACGGGATTCGTCAGGCGATGGATGAGACCAATCCAGATGCCTGGCTAGTTGCTGAAAATGGCGACTTTGTTGCAAGTGATCTCAATGGTCTTGGCTGGCATGGCGCGATGAATTATCAAGGTTTTATGCGCCCCGTATGGAACTGGCTCAATCGAAACTCTGAAATCGGTGGAGGTTTTCAAGGCCTGCCCTTTGCAATGCCACAAATTTCTGGCCAACAGTTGATTAATAGTATGAAGCAGTTCAACGCTTCAGTTCCTTGGCGAAGTGTTACCGCCAGCATGGTTCTTCTCGATAGCCATGACACCGCTCGTTTCCGCACAGTTGTGAAGGGGGATGTCGCTTCGCATCTTTCAGCGATGACCATGGTTTTGAGCTATCCAGGTGTTCCATCCATCTTTGCCGGTGATGAGATTGGCCTTGAAGGTTCGTGGGGAGAAGATGGGCGTCGCACCATTAATTGGGAGGATCGCTCTCAATGGGATCACGCTTTTATGACCCAGGTTCAGCAACTTATCGCTATTCGCAAGGGTAATGATGCATTGATCAATGGAGGCTTACGGTGGATCGCAGCTGAAAAGGATTTCATTCTCTATCTACGTGAGTCCAAGAAGCAATCAGTTCTAATCTTTGTCTCTCGCGCACGTGTTAACGCAAAGATTGATCTCTCAGCGTTAGGTTTGCAGGTTACTAAAACCCTTTATGGCAAAGATGTTTCTGGTAGGAAATTTGCAATCAAATCAAAGGAAGCAACGCAAGGAATTTGGGTAGTTACCCGATAAGCCAAAACCTTAAAGGTTCATGCAAGTACTTGGCCCACGATCTTTCATTATGACCGCTGCGCTTGTAAACCTTAGATTGGTAATTATGTGTAAAGCCACGTTCATGCATCAAGGTGTCAACAAAGTTCTGAAAAGGCACGTACTCTTTATCAAGCCCTTTATCTCCACGACTCATCCAAATTTTGTGGGTCAAGGGCAGAGCTTCAACCATTGATCGTGCAAAGTTTTCATCGCTAATTACCCAATGTGGAGACAACGCTAAAGCGGTTGTGAACTTATCTGGGTGCTGAATTGCGGCGTACAAAGTTGCTAAACCACCCATGCTGGAGCCAATAACAGCGGTTTTTTCAGGGGAGTGCGGGCCTTGAATCGCAGGCACTATCTCTTCAAAAATCTTCTGTAAGTAGGCATCTGAGTGCAAAACAATTGATAGATCTTTAATCGCCCATCGTGGATCTATGTATGCATCTGGGGTAAAAAATTTTTCTGGAGCTAAATCCTTTGCTCGCCCCCAAGGGTTGCTTTTCGTTGAACTGTGCCACACAGCAATAATTGTTGGAGGCTTTATCCCTTGCTCTTCGGCTACATCAATTGCAGCTTGAGCCATCTTCCAGGTCTGACGCCGATGGGTACTTGTTGTTCCATCAAAGACATTTTGTCCATCATGGGCGATGAGCAGGTGCTCACTTCCGCCACGGGGCGTCCAGTAATCGACGATTCGATCCTCAAAACGGGTGCGCACAACCTCGCCGGGAACTCCTCGGATTTGGAAGCGCTTAATCTCCTGCATGATGATTTAATCATCCCATGTCATCGCCGAAAACATCAATAATCTGGTTTCGTCGCGACCTAAGAATCAATGATCATCCTGCGCTATTAGCTGCGATTGAATCATCTGATCAGATAATTCCACTCTTCATTCTTGATAAACAACAAATCAAAGAAGCAGGATCAAAGTTATTGGCGTATATGGGTCAATCGCTGCGTGCATTAGATGAATCTCTTGGAAACAAACTTCACATAATTGAGGGCGATCAAGTAGAAGTTCTTTCAACTTTGATCAAAAAGTATGGCGTTGAGCAGGTTCATATCTCAGCAGAGTTTGAAAGATATGGTGCAGCCCGCGATGCACGAGTAGAGGCGGCTGGAATCACCCTTGTCAGAACGGGAAGTCCCTACGCGGTTGCGCCAGGTCGAGTCTTAAAACCATCAGATGCAACTCCATACAAGGTGTACACACCTTTTTATAAGGGATGGAGAACTCATGGCTGGCGTGCACCAGCGGTTACTCCGAAGAAATTTACTTGTGTGGAACCCACATCCGAATACCGCGCATTCCCTGATTTTCCAATGCCAGAAGGCGTCAACGTGATTCAACCGGGCGAAGCAGCGGCGCTAAAGCGATTCAAAGAGTTCACTAATAAAGGCTTGGATTCGTATGATGAAAACAGAAACTTTGCAGGTATTGATGGAACCTCAAAGATGGGCTCGTACCTAAAGTTTGGCGAGATCCATCCACGTACCTTGCTTGCAGGTTTAGGTGAAAGCAAAGCCCATGACACCTTTAGAAAAGAGATCGCGTGGCGCGAGTTCTACGCCGATGTCTTATTTAACAATCCCATGACCGATGTCGAGTACTACGCGCCCAAATTTGCACAGATGCGTTATGACAAGCCCGGTGCACAGTTTAAAGCCTGGTGCGAAGGCAAGACTGGTTATCCATTTGTAGATGCTGCGATGCGTCAACTTGTTCTTGAAGGCTGGATGCACAATCGAACTCGTATGGTCGTCGCTTCATTTTTAGTTAAAGATCTGCACCTTGAATGGCAACTAGGAGAACGCTTCTTTGCAGAACATTTAGTTGATTACGATGTTGCTTCAAATGCACATGGTTGGCAGTGGACCGCAGGATGTGGAACCGATGCCTCACCGTATTACCGAGTGTTTAACCCGATCGAACAAGGCCGTCGCTTTGATGAAAATGGTGATTACATTCGCAAGTATGTTCCAGAGCTTGCCCACCTTTCCGCTGCTGAAATTCACGAACCATGGTTGTTCCTGGATGGCTACAGCAAGAATTACCCAGAGCGCATTGTTGATCACGCGATCGAACGCCACGAAGCGCTAGCGCGTTTGCAAGAGATTAAAGCTGACAAACCCCCAATGCCTGGCGCTTAGCGGCATACATCGCATTATCTGCTCGTAGCAATAAATCATCAGCGCCATCATTATCTGCAATTCCAATACTTACTCCGATACTGATTTCATGACCATCAATTAAAAATGGATAAGAAAGTGTTCCTCGCAACGCTAATGCGATCTCCATGACGGCGGCTGGGCTGCCATCAACTAAGACTCCAAACTCATCTCCACCCAATCTGGCAAGCAAGGATCCTGTGGGTAAAGCACGTGTAAAACGCTGTGCAACCTGTTGTAAAACTCGGTCACCAGCTTCATGACCATAGGTGTCATTAACCGGTTTAAATCCATCAAGATCTAAAAGAAGCAAGGAACCTTGTCGAGTCGCAAAGTTTTGAATTTCAGCGATCAATCGTCTGCGATTGGGCAACATCGTTAACTCATCAGTTCTTGCCAAGATTCTTTCATGTCCGATACTTCGTGCTTGATTAAGAGCGATGCTCATTCTGATAAAAGCAAGTGCAAGGGTTCCAATGGCCGGAATCAAAATAAAATGCGGAAAGTTATCAGGAGCAATCGCTAGCAGTGCCAACAAGGTGGCGCTCAAGAAAACCGAGATAGTGATAAGTACGGGACTAACCCCGCCTTTACTCTTGTTGTCAGTGGAAGGATGCCAACAACTTTCAGCCAAAAATACAAATGCTAGAAGCCATCCATAATCTATTAAGGATCCAAAGACATAAGTCAGGTTGAGGTTTTCCCATAAAAAGAGAAAATCAGTTGCGGCATAGATGGCAACGCCGATTGCCAGAAATAGCCCACGCCCAGAAAAGCCCTGCATAGCAACTGTTGCAATTATGAAACACAGCAACACTAAATCTGCGACTGGATAGATGATCGCTAAAAATGATTGATTAACATCCCCATCAAAGTGCGGAAGTACAGGATGCAGGGCGAAGGCAGCTCCCAAAGTACTCAATCCCAATCCAACGATGGATGCATCAAGGATTTCAAGCACAGTCAATTTCTGGTAGCTAGTTATTAAGAACTGCAGCCCCAGCAGCGCTAATGGATAAAACAAGAGGTACAAGCCATCAGAGGCGTTATCAAATACCGCCGGAAGTTCACTGTATGAAGTAACGGTTGCAACTATTGAACCGAAACTCCAACTTCCGATTGCTAATGCTGTTAACGGCTGTGCCCACTTATTACTAATTCGCGGAGCCGCTAAAACTGAGATTAAGCATGCAAGAGGTACGCAGTTAAAGAGGATGAGATCAACCCACAACCCATTGATCTGTGTGTGCGCGGGAATCTGAATCGCCAATAGGACGGGAGGCACAAAACGCATCGCGCGCATGTAGATAGCGTAAGAAGGTTTTAGCTCTTTAGGGATAGGGGTTCCCATAGATACAAAAAACCCGCTACCTGTGTGGCAGCGGGTTTTTTAGTAAGAGTGAGGTACTAGAAGCCCTTGGTGCAGATCAATTTCGCGCTCGCGCGCGCATCTGCGATGTTGGCTGCAAGTTCAGCTGGCTTATTAGTAGCTGCAAGCTTTGCCGCTTCCAACTTCTTTATGGTGATATCGATGTTGCGAATCTTGCTTGCATATGCGCGGGTTGCCGATGTCCACGATCCGACAGCGGTTGTCAAAATCTTCTTATCAGCATCGGTGGTAGCTGCAGCTAACTTTGCTTGGGCTGCAACTTGTCGCGCAGTTGCAGCATCAAGCTTTGCCTGAATCTCCGCCTTGTTTGCAGTCTCAGTTGTAATTCCTAGATCAATCACCGGTAATTGAGCCTTGAAGTTTGCAGCTGTAGTTACGGCTGCCTTCTGCGACTTAACCGCATCATTTGCAGCGGTTAAACAATCAAGGGAGAGCCAGGTTAGTTTGGTGCTTGAAACCAATGGATTTTTTGCGCAACGGTATGTTCCGCCACTTGTCTTAGTTTTTTGACCTGACTTCTTGCATGCAACGCCATTTGAGATCTTCACGGCGGCATCTGCAGGTACTGCGATCATTACGCCACCGGCGACAACAAGCGCTACTGAAAGTGATGCGATCTTGCGGAACATATATGTGCCTTTCGTAGTAATGGGGCAATACTATCGATCAGGTACTTAAAGAAGGCTGAAAACCCGCCGTGAGTCCGATAACTATGACCATTACTTCCGTTGCTTGGCTCTCAGGTTCATGCCAACTTTGCGAACGATTGAACGTGGCACAGTGTGCACAACAAAGACAAGCAGCTTGTACTGCCAACCAGGAACGCTCACCGCTTCTCCCTTTAAGGCATCCTTCCACGATTGCGCTACCAATCGATCTGAGTTCAGCCACATGAAGTTAGGCAGAGCTTTCATCGACATCTTGCCTCGTTGGTGAAACTCGGTGCGGGTAAAGCCTGGGCAGAGTGCGCTCACCTTCACATTGGTTGCAGCAAGTTCTGTGTTGAGTGATTCAGAGAGCACCGTCAGATAAGACTTTGAAGCGCTGTACGAGCCACCCGCGATATATCCAGCAACTGATGACACATTGATGATCACACCATTGTTTCGCTCCTTCATTAATGGAAGCGCAATATGCATAAGTCGCATTGGGGTTCGAACTAAAACATCCATCAATTGCTGTTCAATCTCTATTGTCGACATCGTGAAAGCTTTATTTGTTCCAAATCCAGCGTTGTTGATCAACACATCAATCTGATTCTCAGCGATGTACTTTTCAACTTTTAGACAACCATCATCAGTGGCAAGATCTGCCTGAATTACATGGGTTTGGATACCGAATTTTTCTTCAAGGCCCTTTGCGCGCTCTTGAAGACGGGGTAAGTCTCGGGCCACCAACACAATGTTGTAATTGTTGGTGGCCAGCAACCGAGAAAAGCTCTCACCGATTCCGGCGGTCGCACCCGTTACTAAAGCCCATGAACTCATGATTTAGGGCTGAATTCCTGAAGGATCCTCGTCGCGAATCTTCCATTCAGTTCCATATGAAGGTAGAAGATCCAAGAAAGGCTTTGCATCAAACCACTCTGGTCCAACAACACCTTCTGGCTTCCAAATACCCTTATGAATCAACTCCATTGCAATGAGCGGATTGATTGCGGTCTGCCAAACAACAGCTTGATCGCCATATTCAGCCATAGACCACTCATTATCAACAACGTTGTACATGTAACAGGCGTAAGGCTTTCCTTCTTTATTTAGCCCCTTAACGAGTGCACCAGCACAAGTCTTGCCCTTCATACGTGAACCAAGAGTTGCAGGATCAGGAAGCGCCGCCGCCAATAGATCGCGAGGTGAAACCTGAATGCCTTGAACATCTACATGATCCTTGCGATCCATTCCCAACATATGAATTGTCTTCAAAGTTGTAATGAACTGAGCGCCAAGTCCGTACTTAAAGTTAACCTTCTTTGCATCAACCTTTTGCGGAATCAAGACAACCTCTTCATGCTCAACGTTGACGCACTCAACAGGTCCGATACCTTCAGGGAAATCAAATACTTCGATCTCACTAAATGGTTCAGTTGTATACCAACCGCGGCCATCCTCCCAAACTAGTGGGGGATTGAGGCACTCTTCGATTGTTGTCCAAATGGAAAATGATGGAGCAAAGTCATAACCTTCAACAGTTAAGTTGGAGCCATCAAAGATAGTAAATGAATCAATTCGGCTAAAGAGATGATCCTCGGCGTAGCGGGCAAAAACATCGCTCATTCCGGGTTCGATACCCATTCCAACGAGTGCGTAAATCTGTCGCTCGCCCCAGTTCCAATCACGTGCAAACTGCTCATCGCCAAGC
>JBDLUF010000061.1:0-7339 GCA_039805445.1 Actinomycetota bacterium
AAATCGGGACGAATTCTCACGCAGTAATCATCAATCGCCTTTGTTGCAAATGACCCAAGTGGAACGATGCGTTCTTTAGAACCTTTTCCACGTAGCTTTAGCGTTGTAATTTCTCCATCATCGCTTTGAACTTTGCTCAGATCATTCAAATTGATTCCAATTAACTCACTTACTCGTGCACCACTGCTGTATAAAAGTTCCAGCATTGCTTGATCGCGAATTGTTATTGGTTCGCTCGCTTTGTGCGCAGCTTCAATCATAGAAAGTATTTGAGCGATAGTGAGTGCTTTGGGTAATCGTCGGGCAGATTTACTTGCAGCAATTTCTAAGGTCGGATCAGCGTACCCATGCTCTTGTTGTAAATGCTTGAAAAAGGAACGCAAGGTTGAATCGGCGCGGTTTACCGTTGCAACAGAAAGTTTTGCTTCACGTAATGAACCTTCAAAGGCGGTGATTAACTCCGGGGTTACCTCACGAAGATCTTGGCCGTTGAGAAAAAGGCCAAACTTCTCTAAATCACGACGATAGGCGGCAATTGAATTTCCAGCCAATCCCCTCTCAATCTGAAGATGATTGAGAAAGGATGAGGCAGCTAGATCAAAGCTGAACGCTTGCGTAACCATGTGCTTCTGCGACGGCGGAGTAGTAAATCTTTCCGTCATGCACATTCAAACCCTTAGCAAGGTTTTTATCCTTGTCACAGGCTGCTTTCCATCCAAGGTTTGCCAAAGAAAGGGCAAATGGAAGGGTTGCATTAGTAAGTGCATACGTTGATGCAACAGGAACCGCACCTGGCATATTTGCTACACAGTAAAAGACAGAGTTATGAACTGTATATGTTGGTTCAGCATGTGTCGTTGGCTTTGAATCCTCAAAACATCCACCCTGATCAATTGCGATATCGACCAATACAGAACCGCTCTTCATCTGAGCAACCAATGCATTTGAAACCAACTTTGGTGCCTTTGCTCCATGAACAAGCACAGCGCCAACAACAAGATCTGCTTGCTTTACTTCACGTTCGATAGCGTGCTTAGAAGCGACAAGGGTCTTGATTCTTCCACCGTAAACAGTGTCGATGTACTGCAAGCGATTAATAGAGCGATCAAAAACGATGACATCTGCGCCCATTCCAACGGCGATAACAGCGGCGTTAAGACCTGCAACTCCGCCACCGATAACGACAACTCGACCAGGTGCAACACCAGGAACCCCACCCAGCAAAACTCCGCGACCACCGTGTGGCTTTTGGAGAGCTGTAGCACCGACCTGAGTTGCAAGACGACCAGCAACCTCACTCATAGGTGCAAGTAGTGGCAGTGTTCCATTAACTTCAACGGTCTCGTATGCAATCGCTGTTGTTCCTGATTTAACTAATGCATCTGTGCAGGCCTTTGAAGCTGCAAGGTGTAGATATGTAAAGAGAGTTTGCCCCTTACGCATCTTTGGATACTCAGGCTCGATCGGCTCCTTCACCTTCAGCACTAAATCAGCTTTTTGCCACACATCATCAGCGGTTGGAACAATCGTTGCACCGGCTGCGATGAACTCATCATTTGTGATTGATGAAGCCACTCCTGCCTTGTCTTCGATAATGACAGTGTGCCCTGCGTGAACAAACTCAGAGACACCTTCAGGTGTAATCGCCACACGGGATTCGTGAACCTTGATCTCTTTAGGAACTCCGACGATCATGTTTAACCTTTCGCTGCAACAGCCGCCGCGATCAAACCAATAAACAATGGGTGTGGTCGAGTTGGTCGAGAACGAAGCTCTGGATGAGCTTGCGTACCTACGTAGTAAGGATGCACCTCTGCAGGCAGTTCTACAAACTCCACGAGGTCTTGCTCTTTAAACATTCCTGAGAAAGTAAGGCCAGCACTTGAGATTTGATCGCGGTACTTGTTATTAACCTCATAACGGTGGCGATGTCGCTCAGAGACTTCAGTTGAACCATAAGTCTGCGCGACAACAGAGCCCGCTAACAAATTAGCTGTGTAAAGACCAAGACGCATGGTTCCGCCCATATCGCCCTTACCTGATACAACATCCTTTTGATCATCCATCGTTGCGATAACTGGTGTTCCGGAATCAGAAAATTCTGCAGAAATTGCATCCTTGATTCCAGCAAGGTTACGAGCCGCTTCAATCACCATGCATTGCAAACCAAGACATAATCCCAAAGTTGGAATCTTGTTTTCACGAGCAAATTTAAGTGCTCCAACTTTTCCTTCAATACCTCGAATACCAAAACCACCTGGAACACAGATTGCATCTACATTTTCTAAATGCTTCTTTGCACCCTCTGGGGTTTCACACTCATCACTTGCGATCCACACAATCTCAATCTTTGCTTCATTAGCAAAACCACCTGCGCGCAACGCCTCTGAGACAGAAAGATAAGCATCTGGAAGATCGATGTACTTTCCAACAAGACCTACCTTGATGTGGTGCTTTGGGTGGTGGACCTTCTCTAGAAGCGCGTCCCACTCCCCCCACACAACATCATGACAATCAAAGCCGAGACGCTTCACAACGTAGGCATCTAAGCCTTCGCTATGCAAAACCTTTGGGATGTCATAGATCGATGGAGCATCAACAGCTGCGACAACCGCCTCTGAATCAACATCGCACATCAGCGAAATCTTCTTCTTGACGCCCTCTGGAATTTCACGATCTGATCGCAAAACAATCGCATCGGGAGCAATACCAATACTGCGCAACGCTGCAACTGAGTGCTGGGTTGGCTTTGTCTTTAGCTCGCCCGATGGTCCAATGTAGGGAACCAATGAGACATGTAAATAGAAAACATTATCGCGACCAACTGTTTGGCGAATTTGGCGAATAGCTTCCAAAAATGGTTGCGATTCAATATCTCCAACAGTTCCGCCAACTTCAGTGATTACTAAATCAATATCTGGGCTTGCCATCGCAATGATGCGCTCTTTGATTTCATTGGTGATGTGAGGAATTACCTGAACTGTCTCACCTAGATACTCTCCACGGCGTTCACGAGCGATTACACGTGAGTACACCTGACCTGTAGTCACATTTGCTGAGCCATGAAGGTTGCGATCTAGGAAGCGCTCATAATGGCCAATATCTAAATCTGTTTCAGAGCCGTCATCGGTAACAAAAACCTCGCCATGTTGAAATGGATTCATCGTGCCTGGATCAACGTTGAGGTATGGATCTAGCTTTTGCATGGTTACGCGGATGCCGCGGGCTACTAATAATCGTCCAAGACTTGAGGCTGTGAGTCCTTTGCCCAAACTTGAGGCGACTCCGCCGGTTACAAATAAGTGTTTAGTCACATGTGCTTGGCCCATGGGAGTCAAACCTATCATTTATCGGCGTTGTGTTCTTACACCTTCAAAGAAAGCAGTTCGGTGGCGTGTTCGCGGGCGCTAGCGGAGTTTTCCAGCCCAGCCAACATGCGGGCAACCTCTTCAACCCGCTCATCACCAGAGACCTGGCGGACATCGCTCTGGCTTACCGTTCCATCATTGTTTTTGGTTACTACAAAATGAGAGTCGGCCCACGCCGCAACTTGAGGCAGGTGGGTGACAACAATTACCTGTGCATGTTGTGCGAGTTGATGAAGTCGACGCCCAACTTCAATCGCAGCCTTTCCGCCAACTCCAGCATCAACCTCATCAAATACATATGTTCCGATCGGATGGGTTGTAGCTATGACAACTTCAAGGGCCAACATCACGCGTGACATTTCTCCGCCTGATGCACCCTTTGCTAATGGAACAAGTGGCGCATCTTTATGTCCCTGGATGAACATAGATATCTCATCACAACCCTGCGAAGTAAAATCCGATTCCTTAGGTGCTGAATAATCAGCTGACTGCACCTGTGCAACAAAGGTTGCATGGGGCATTGATAATTGCTGAACCTCTTGAGTTACTAAAGCCGATAACCTCTTTGCCGCCTCAGTACGTGCCTCTGAAACCTTTTTTGCCTCAGCTAATAATGTTTTCTTGACCGCGGTTAACTCTTTCTCTAACTCCTGCAAACGAGCATCTCCACCTTCAAGATCTGCAATCGCCTCTGCTGAATTTTTATAGCGAAGTTGAAGCGCTTGAATCTCAACCTCTACAGAGTTCCCAGCACCAAACTTTTTAATCAATGCAATAAATTGAGCCTTGCGCTGTTGCAGAAAATCTAACCGCACAGGATCTGCCTCTAGCCGAGATAAGTAACTATTAAGGGCACTTTGCGCATCTGCGAGCAGGAAGAAACTTTCACTCAATTGCTGATAAATCTCTTCTAGAAGTCGATCCTTGGAACGCGCATTCTCCAAGGAGCGACGTGCAGTTCCTAAAGAAGTCAGTGAACCCGCCTCCTCATCTTCAATCGCAGAGGTCGCCATCGCAGTTGCTGTGCGTAACTCTTCAACGCTCGATAAGCGGGCGATCTCAGCTTCAATCTCATCTAACTCAGCACCTTGTGGGTTGAGCGCGGAAAACTCACGAGCAAACTCACGCAGTTCAGCTAACTCTTTATCCTTAGCAGCGATACTTTTCTTGAGCGCTGCAATCCGATCCTTCATATCGTGGTAACGAGAAAGCGCTAATTGATACTGATCAATATCGATTGCACCGAAACGGTCAACTAATTCTCGCTGTCGTGAAGATTTAGTAATGGTGTGGTTAGCCGCTTGACCATGCACTTCAACTAAATTTTCGCCAAAGGTTGCCAAGGTGGATGCTGTCGCACTTACACCGTTGATCGTTGCTTTGCTCTTTCCGTCAGCTGCAACTGTGCGAACAACAATAAGCTCGCCATCTTCAATGAGCGCATCCTCAAACAACATTTCCTGCGCCTTAGGAATTGAAAACTTTCCGCTTGCTACTAACCGCTCTGCGCCCTTTCGAACCAAAGAACTATCAGCCTTGCCACCTAAAATGAGGTTCAACGCAGTTAAAATCATGGTTTTTCCGGCACCTGTTTCGCCGGATAAAACTGTTAATCCCTTTGATATTTCTAGAGTTGAGCTATCGATTACACCAATCGAGCGAATTGTTATCTCTTCGAGAAAGGTACGTTCACTCACCACGCCAGCCCTCAACAGGTAGTTTGAACTTTGCCACCAATCGATCGCTAAATAGAGTGTTTTTCAAGTGGGCAAGTTGAATAATCCGAGAATCCTTTGTGACAACTACTCGGTCGCCTGCCACCAAAGGGAATTTACGGAGGGCATCGGCTGATAAAAAGGCTTGTGAGGATTCAATACCAACTGCAATGACAGATGTTGGTGAGATTACAAGTGGACGGGAGAAAAGTGCATGGGCAGAGATAGGTAGTACAACCAACGCATCAACAGCTGGCCATACAACGGGACCACCGGCAGAGAATGCATACGCGGTAGATCCGGTTGGTGTTGAACAGATCAAACCATCACACCCCCAACGAGAGATTGGTCGGTTATCAATCTCAAGAAAGAGTTCAACCATTGTCGCTTTTTCACGTTCAACAGTTACCTCATTGAGCGCCCAACCTGATGCAACGATCTCACCATCACGTTCTACGGTGTATCCCAGGGTAATGCGGGGATCGATCACATAACTCTTGTTAATCACTGCGTGAATAACATCGGCGATCTTTGAACGCTCCACCTCAGATAAAAATCCAACATGGCCCAAGTTCACTCCCAGCAATGGAATTCCGCGCTCATGAGCAACCTCTGCCGCTCGCAACATAGTTCCATCTCCACCCAATACAACCGCCGCTTCAATCTCTGGAAGATCTGCAATGGTGGAGCGGATCATTCCTGGAATATTGACATCAGAGATTGTGTAGATACCAAAGGTAGATGCAAGGTTTTGTTGCAGCTCAACAGCGGCGACAACAGCATCAACTCGACCTGGGTTACAAACAATCAAAAGATTACGCATCACTGTGGTCCAATCGCTATGGCTTCATCAAGCATCGCGTGATCGATCTCGGCGGCTCCGCGACGAAGCCATAAGAAGTATTCAACATTTCCTGCAGGTCCCGGTAGAGGGCTAGCAGTAATTCCCATTGTGCCTAAACCGACATCGTAAGCAGACTCTGCAACCTCGATAACAGCAGCTTTACGTAATGCAGGATCGCGCACTACTCCACCTGCACCTAACTTTTCTCGACCAACCTCAAATTGAGGTTTTACCATCACAACAAAATCAGCATCGGGCTTTGAAACCGCAGCTAAAGCGGGCAGAACTAAGGTTAAGGAGATAAAGGAAAGATCGGCCACCACTAAATCAATCGGCTCACCCACCATATCCCCCGTTAAGTGACGAATATTGGTGCGATCTAACACTGAAACTCGTTCATCCTGTCGCAGACCCCAGGCCAACTGTCCATATCCAACATCAACAGCAACTACATGGCCTGCGTTTCTGCGCAGCAATACATCGGTAAATCCTCCAGTTGAGGCTCCCGCATCTAAGCATCGTTTCCCTTCAACGCTGACACCTGTGAAGGCGTTCAACGCGCCATCTAATTTGTGCCCGCCGCGCGAGACAAAGTCATCACGATCTCCGGAAATGGTTATCGAAGTTTCAGCATCAACCTGTGTCGCAGGTTTCGTCGCTGGAATTCCATTAACTAAAACCGATCTCTTCTCAATCAGATCCGCCGCCTGCTCACGTGAACGCGCTAACTCTCTACGTACGAGTTCGGCATCCAGACGTGTCTTCATAAAGGTGGATTAATTAGAGGCCATCAATAGATGACAGGGCTTGATTGAGTTTGTGGTGAAGCGCCTCAAAACGTTGAGCATGATCGCTTACCTCCATCGCATCAATCTCTTGCAACTCATTGCGAAGCTCTTCTACAAAACCCTCGCCATTGAACTGCTCGCTACTGGAGTGTGATTGAGATGTTGAGTTATCCATTTACTTGCTCACCTTCTTAACAGCGCTCTTCTTAGCAGCGGATTTCTTAACAACCTTTTTTGCAGCCTTTTTCGCGGTGCTCTTTTGAGCGCTTGCCTTTTTAGCAGAAGATTTTTTAGCCGGGCTCTTCTTCGCAGAAGCGCCACCCTTTTTCAGTGCAGCAACCTCTTGCTTCAACGCCTCAAACTCTCCGCGCTTAACAAAGCCCATCTTTGAAACAGAACGCTCTACCTCATCCTCGATCTTTACCTTGAGAGCTTCTCCGCCCTCCTTCAACCAAAGATTGACCGACTGTGCCACCTCAGTTCCAGATTTATTTCCGAGTTGGAGATTCTCAATTAATGATTTGATCGTGGCTTTTAGATCGCTGTTCTTGCTCATGCCATAAGCCTACCTAAATTCGCGTTATCTCGACCGCTTCAACCTGCCAACGGCTTGCAAGACCTGTT
>JBDLUF010000062.1:0-6850 GCA_039805445.1 Actinomycetota bacterium
CTCATTCCGCGGTAACCTAAACCCCCGCACACACAGTGCGTACTTTAGAAATGAGAGCGTGACATATGGGTTCCGTAATTAAGAAGCGACGCAAGCGCATGGCGAAGAAGAAGCACAAGAAGCTTCTTAAGAAGACTCGCATTCAGCGCCGTAACGCTAAGTAAAAAATTACGGTTTTAGAAGTGCAAGCTTGCCATTAATTGTGGCAAGTAAGAATTTAACTTTGTTTACAGTCACCCAAGCGCTCTGAGTAGGTTCAGAGCCTTGGGTGCTGCTAACTAAGCGGATTGCAGATTGGCCAAGATCCTTCTTGCTTGTATCTAGAGCACATAATCTCTCTTGGCAGTTAAAAATAATTGTTTTTCCATCGGTGGTCATGAACTCACCTGGTGTTCCAAAGTTCTCAGTTGTTATCTTAGAAACCTTGGTTGGATTTTCCAATGAAGCCCAACGAAGTTGATTCGCCTTTGGCGCAGTTGCCGCGGATGCTGCCAACCAAGTAGCAAACACTCCTGAACTTGTCTTTGCTAAAGCAACATCAAAGCCGAAGATCAGCGCATCATCGGTGGAAATATCCAGTGTTTGATACTGCCACGCTGTTGCTTCAACTGAAGTACGGGTTGCTACTCGAATTGCACCAGCTGTCATTTCCTTCTTTTGGTTCATAGAAATAACAGAGTCGTAAGCAACATAAGTAGTTGTGCCATCAAAGATCGCTTGTAGGTGGAAACCAACATCACCCGTAGTGCGACCATCGGTTTTGCGATCACCATCTAGTAATTCATATCGCCACGGGGCACCCTTTGTGCGAACTGCACCTAGCAATACACCTTGGCTCTCATCGCGGTAAAAGACCTGGACAGCACTAGCTGTGGCGACGCAAGCGTTAGAAACGCTGACATCACTTGAAGTTCTAACTCTGACCGGATCCTCATAATCATTAACAGCCGGACCATTGCCATCCACCGTTTCAAAGGTAAAGCTCTTACCGTTAAATGCTGCATAGCGAAGATCTTTTTCAGTCGCATCGCTATAGAAGATATGTAAAGTTTGCTTTATTCCGCTGCCGTTCACGCACATGGAAATCGCGCCGGAGATTGTGTGGTTAGTCCGTCCAGCAGATCCTCCAGCACCATCCACCGTGATCTTTTTCCAAGTTTTTCCATTAAATGTTGCAAGTTTTAAATCACCTTTTTTAGTATCGGTGTAGGCAATTGCAGGCTTTCCGTTGAAGTTAATACTTGCCACACTCTTTCCATCTGCAGATGAATCCAAGACACTGCTCTTCCAACCTGCTTGCGGAGTAACTGGCTTGGTAACCACAGAGTCTGAGATGCCTAAAGCATTTTTTGCAACAACACTAAATGTGTACGGAGTTCCATTCTTCAAACCATTAATAAGTACAGGGCTGGTTAAGGATCGCTTCTCTATTCCGGTCTTTAGATTTTTAATGACATATTCAGTGATTTGTGCGGTACGGAGATTAACGGGCGGATCAAAGGAGACCAGTGCAGATGCATCTCCAGTAAATGCTTGTGCATTACGTGGTGATTGCGGAAGCTCCGTCGTAATTCCAGCAGGAGGCTTGTTCCTTAAATCCTCCATCATTGCAAGCAGTAATGCCCCAGGTTCTGTAAATACCTCACCTGGGTCAAGGTTTGGGGTCATAACTGAGTCAACTCCAGAAGATGAAAAAGTCGCTTCATCTAAATGAGATACAGATGAACCTGATTCATAACGAGCAGGCGTGTACATCTTTGGCTTTTCGCCGCCATTTGCTTTGATTGCATTAGCGCCAGACCAAACAAGTGAGGTTGTAAGGGCAACGCCAAGCTCCTTTGACGGTGTTGGTAAATCAGCTAAGCGTTTTCCATCAATAGTTTGAAGATACGCATCAAATGGAGTTGGCTGGTCCAAACTTCCAAGGCCAAAAAATGGGTCGTAAGCATCATTGGAAAGAAAGCCCAAGCCATGTGCCATCTCATGTAAGAAGACAGATCGCAGGTCGTACTCCGAAGTTGATGGCACTCCATCTCCTCGAGAGTTCCATGGAGCGGCAGAGTTAACCTGAATAACCATTTCGGGGTTGGCTTTATCTAAATCCTTGCCAGCTAAAGCATTTGCAAGTGCCGATGCGTACCAAAGGGATGGATCTGGTGCGCCTGAAAAAGCTGAAAAGAAACTTCCGGGTCTTGCACTTCCTAAAACGCCCCATGAACTTGAGCGACCCCAGGATGCGTCAACTGTAATTACGACAGAGGATTTGAAGTTAGCTGACCAAATATCTACAGCGGCCTGCACCTCTGCTTTCGCCCATTCGGGAAAATTGTTGTACTTAACATCAAACTTAGATTTAATCTCTAGATTTTTACTCTTGCTAGGTGCCGCTTGTGTTACAGCCGCATCTGTTCCTGCATAAATATGTCCCCAGTTAGTCGCAGGTATTTGTTTGAAGGGTAAGGCGGGCGCAGCTGGTGTTGTTAAGAGCGCCAGAATCAGTGCGCCAGCAAGGGCAAAAGGCCCCATTCTCTTGATGCGCATCATGGCCAAACGCTATCAGGGCTCTGCGCGTGGTTTAAGGTCAGGGGTAGGAAATACCAATTCTCTATGCAAATTAACAGGCAGAAAGGGCGCATAAATGACCATCGTGACAATTTATAGCCGAACTGGTTGCCATCTTTGTGAAGATGCATTAAAGGTTTTAGAGTCTTTGAAGCAAGAGTTGAACTTTGAAATCACAGAGGTATTGATAGATGGTGATGAAGAGTTACAAAGATTGTATGGAGAACAAATTCCAGTCACTCATATTGACGGTGTTCACCATGATTATTGGCGGGTAGATCCAGAACGGTTTAGATCTTCCCTTGAAAAACATCGTCAGCGTCAATAATTTTGTAGGAATAACCTTGCTCAGCTAAGAAACGTTGACGGTTCTGAGCAAAATCTTGATCGATAGTGTCACGAGAAATCACAGAGTAAAACTTAGCTCCACGACCATCTGATTTTGGTCTCAAGATACGTCCTAAACGTTGTGCTTCTTCTTGGCGGCTACCAAATGCACCAGACACCTGAATAGCGATAGTTGCATCAGGTAAATCAATGGAAAAGTTGGCAACCTTTGAAACCACTAGACACTTTATTTCACCAGATCTAAATTTATTAAAGAGTATTTCGCGTTCCTTGACAGGTGTTTCACCTTTGATAAGCGGAGCACCCAAAACCTCAGATAGTTCATCTAGTTGATCGATGTATTGGCCAATCACTAAAACCTGGTCATCTACATGTTTTTCAACTAATGCTTCAACTACATCCCGCTTTGTACGAGTAGTTGCACAGTTTCGATAACGATTTTCTGGCTCTGCAGTTGCATAGGCTAAACGTTCGGTTTCAGTAAGGTTAACTCGAACCTCAATACATTCAGCAGGTGCGATATACCCCTGCGCCTCGATCTCTTTCCAAGGAACATCAAAACGCTTAGGTCCGATGAGTGAGAAAACCTCACCCTCCATTCCATCTTCGCGAACCAAGGTTGCGGTTAGTCCTAAGCGACGACGGGATTGAATATCGGCGGTAAAGCGAAAGATTGGTGCAGGTAGAAGGTGCACTTCATCATAAATAATTAAGCCCCAGTCATAAGAATCAAAGAGATCTAAGTGCGCATAGACACCATTCTTCTTCTTTGTCATTACTTGGTAGGTCGCAATAGTTACAGGGCGAATCTCTTTCTTTGCACCTGAATACTCGCCAATTTCATCCTCATTAAGTGAAGTTCTCTTTAAAAGCTCATCACGCCATTGACGTGCAGCAACTGTATTAGTCACCAAAATCAGTGTGGTTGCTTTGGCATGTGCCATAGCGGCTGCACCAACAATGGTTTTACCTGCACCGCAAGGAAGAACAACAACTCCAGAGCCACCATGCCAAAAACCTTCAGCTGCTAACTCTTGGTATGGACGGATCTTCCAATCCTTTTGTAACAGGTTGATCTCATGTGCCTGACCATCGACATATCCTGCAAAATCCTCAGCTGGCCACCCTAAACGCAAAAGTGATTGCTTAATCTGTCCACGTTGACTTGGCAGCACAGTAATTGTCTCGGCATCAATGCGAGCACCTAACAACGGTGCAATCTTCTTTGCGCGAATTACCTCTTCAAGAACAGCGGTATCGGTTGTTACCAAGATCAATCCGTGAACAGGATCCATCTCGAGTCGCAAGCGACCGTAACGAGACATTGTTTCTGCAACATCGATAAGGATTGAATGTGGAACCGCATACCGTGAATACTTAATTAAGGTATCGATAACTTGTTCAGCATCATGACCTGCAGCGCGTGCATTCCACAAACCAAGTGGTGTTAAGCGGTAGGTGTGAATGTGTTCAGGGGAGCGCTCTAATTCAGCAAAAGGTGCAATTGCTCGTCGACACTCAACTGACATTGGATGGTCGATATCGAGCAGAAGCGTCTTATCGCTCTGAACAATTAGAGGACCATCACTCATTAACTAAATCCTTTATTAGCGCATGTAATAACTTGCTGCGATCTTCAAGGGTACTGATGTCTACCCATTCATGCGCGGCGTGAGCGCCATCTCCAACTGCTCCCAGACCATCAAGGACCTGTGCTCCTGCAGCGGCGGCAAAGTTTCCATCACTTGCTCCGCCAACAGATGCATGTCCAAGCGGTGGCATTCCTAGCTCTTGTGCAACCTTTTCGACACGCTCGTACAAAGCCATTGTTGAAGATGTTTCCAAGGGAGGACGATTGAAACCGCCAGTGATTTCATAACGGGTAGCAGCATTAACAGGCTTTAACGCCTTGATCGCAGCATCGACTCGTTGCAGATCTGCCATGGAGTATGAGCGGATATCAATATCCACAACAGCTAAATCAGGAACGGTGTTTGTTGTATTTCCTGCGCGCAAAGTTGTTGGAACGACTGTGGTTCCATGCTCTGGATTTTCCATCGCAGCAATCGCTAAAACCGCATGAGCAATTTCAGTTGTTGCGTTAACACCCTTTTCAGGTTCAAGACCGGCATGTGATGCTTTTCCATGAATCTTTACTTGGTACATCGCAGTACCTTTTCGACCAGTCTTTACTTTTCCATTTAAAGTGGCTTCTAGAACTAAAACCGCTTTTGCCTTTGCAGAAATTTCTTTGATGAACTCTTTGCTAGTCGCACTGCCGGTTTCCTCATCAGTTGTTGCAATGAGCGCAGCACTTCCGGTGATTCCCTTCATCGCATATAACGCTTGAATGAATCCAGCTTTCATATCAAAGATTCCGGGACCACGAGCAGCGGTGCCTTCAACCTGCCACAACGGTTCAAATGAACCCTTAGGCCAAACGGTGTCTAAGTGTGCAAGTACTACAACATCAGGATTAGGAGATCCCCACCAAAATACTGGGCGACCATTTACTTCACGGATCTCTGCAGGTGTACCTAAAACTCGGGTTGCAATTTCATTGGCAAGTGCGATGACGTCGCGGCAGGATTGAAGATCTTCAGTTGGAGATTCCAACTTAACTAACGCTTCTAGGTCTGCCAACATGGGTTAAGTCTATAGCGGTGCTACGCCGGTGATACGTGGAATTCTGAAGGATTGGACCTCGCCAGTAGCGTGATCACGTGCAATTAAGGCCCCAGCGCTAATGCGGATTGGATCAATTATTCGGTGCGTAACGCCACCATTGTTATCGGCATAGCCAATTGAAAGGGTCTTTTCATCAATGATGAATTGATTGAGAATCTCCATTGTTTCATTAGCTGTTGTTCGTGGTAACTGACCCAGCGCTTCACTTGCAACTTGGCGCAGCTTTGATTGACGATGAGTTGATTTCTCACCAGTTCGCAAAACTCTAATCGCCGCACTTATTACTTCAGGTGTTGGAGTCTCAATCTCACCAATGATTCGTGGTGGTCTTGGCTTTGCAACCGAACGGTTTGATTTAGGACCTGTAAGGATCATTCCATTTGCTGATTCACCTGCTGGTAAGTATCCCGCTTCGCGCAGTACACGCATCGCATCAGTTGCATCCATATCGCAGATAACAACTTCTGGTGCAATTCTGCGCAAGGAAAGAAGCTCTAATTTCTTGTCATTCATGATTTGTGAGATCAAGGCGGTGTCTTCGCAACGAATAAAAGAAGAGGTATTTCCAACGCGCAACTTTCCGTGCTTCTTTGCCACATCTGCAATCAAATACTCTAGAGGTTGTGGCATTGGTGTTTTAGATGTTTTGGCTAAGAAGGTTTTGATTTCATCACCAGTCTTGCCATGATCTAGCGCTCGACGGATAGTTGCCTCGGAAAAGCGATAAACAGTTGCACCGCCGCGACTTTCGATCTCAGCCATCATCGCAAGTGCTTGCGAGATCTCATGTTCTAAAGGCCCAGGTGCAATCGCCGTGTTATCACTTTGAATCAAAATGTGATCTACGGTCTTTGGAAGATCCTCATTAATGGAGTTCAGATCATCGCCATTAAGGAACTCAAGACCAAACTTAGATATTGCCCCTTGCCCAGTTATTCCCAGCCATTCAGCCTCGCGCAGCGTCCATTCCGCTAACTCTTCTTGCAGAGATGAGTTTCGACGAACTGGTGCACGCCATAAAAGAAGCTCTTTAAAGCTGTTCCATTCGGGAGCGATTCCTGGATTTTCACGCAAAAGATCAAGGGTTAACGCACGCACGCGGGCTGCATTCACACGGTCTAGCTCTGGGCCAAGGGCGGCAACGTTCTTTGCTTCAACGCGACCTACTAATCCGCTAACTCGAGAGGTGATCAACCATTGAGAAGCCAACATTTGCCAGCGATCAGCAGGAGTTTACATCAACCAAATATCA
>JBDLUF010000063.1:0-6646 GCA_039805445.1 Actinomycetota bacterium
ATTTACATCTAGCGGCGCCTTTAGCGGATATGCCGATCCCATTTCACGCTTTACCAACCCCGTTATCTTTTCTTCTTCGCCAGCTACAACTTCCAGAATCAACTCGTCATGAATCTGCAGAAGTAGACGTGATTTCAAGTTCTCTTTTTCGATTGCTCGCTGCACATTAAGCATTGCAACTTTGATGATATCTGCAGCCGATCCCTGAATCGGTGCGTTAAGTGCCATCCGTTCTGCCACTTCTCGACGCTGACGATTGTCATGCATTAAATCGGGCAAGTATCGTCGTCTACCCATAATGGTTTCGGTATATCCAACTTTACGTGCATCTTCAACAACAGTCTTTAAGTAATCTCTGATTCCACCAAAGCGTTCAAAGTAAGTATCCATCAAACTTTGAGCCGCAGGTGGAGTGATGCCGAGCTGAGCAGCAAGTCCATAGGATGAAAGACCATATGCCAATCCATATGACATCGCCTTCATTTGGCGACGCATTTCAGGATCTACCTCAGATGCCTTAACACCAAAAACTAGTCCCGCAACAGTTGCGTGCAAATCTTCACCTGATGCAAAGGCTGCTAGCAGTTTTTCATCATTTGATAAGTGGGCCATGATGCGCATCTCGATCTGGCTGTAATCAGCGGTTAGTAAGGCGACGTAACCTTTGCCCACGGTAAAGCAGTTGCGAATCTTTCTTCCCTCTTCGGTGCGAACCGGAATATTTTGCAGGTTTGGGCCGGTAGATGAGAGCCGACCTGTGGCGGCCACTGTTTGTTGAAAATGAGTGTGGATCCGCCCATCCTTAGCAATCTCTGCGATTAAACCTTCCACGGTGGTGCCCAACTTTTTGGTTTCACGTATTCGAAGTAAGGATGTTAAAACGGGGTGACCACTCTTTTGATGAAGCCAATCAAGGCTTTCGGCATCAGTTGTGTAACCAGTTTTAATTTTCTTGGTCTTAGGAAGTTTTAGTTCGTCAAAGAGGACAACCTGTAGCTGTTTAGGTGATGCGACATTGAACTCATGTCCTACCGAATCATGTGCCGCCTTTGTTTCGCGAACAACTTCTCCTTCAAAGAAAGCTGCAAGGGATTCAAGCTCCTTCTGATTAACAGCGATACCAATTGACTCCATACGGGCTAGAAGATCTGCAATTGGAAGCTCTAGGGATGTGTACAAATCCCAAAGATTTCGTTCCTTTAGTTCGAGGGTCAGCGCATCTCGCAAAGTAAACATAGCTCGGGCAGAGGTTAAGAGCTCTTGCTCGGCAGTGCTCTGATTAATACCTGAACCATCTCCCCAGCGCTCATGAATATCTTTCAACTCCTGCGTTCTGACCCCTGGGTTAACTAAGTACGCAGCAAGTGAGGTATCAAATGTGATTCCAGTCAGGCCATTTGTACGGGCCAGAGTTTTCCCATCATGTGCGATCTTGGAAATTGCGGTATCGGTCGACCAATCCCCCATTTCAGCTGAGTGCACCAGAAAAACATCATCTTGATGTAAGGCGACCGCGTATCTATGTAACTTCTCATCAACCATTTGATATGCAAGTGCAATATCGCCGGTGTGCGCTGCAATCTTTTTTGAGGCCTCTTCTGGAGTTAAAACCCCCTCTGTTATCTCTGCTGCAAATAGTTCAAAGGCTGGCTCAGCGACCTTTGAACTACCTTTGAGCAGGATTGGCTTCATGCGATCTTTAAGAGTCTTAAACTCTAGTTTTTCAAAAAGCGGATTGGTGTTGTTCTCATTTACACCGTTCCATGCCAAAGCATCAACACTTAGCTCTAATGGAACATTGGCAACTAGCTGTGTCAGTTCACGATTTCGAATCACATCATTAATTGAATCTCGAAGTGCTTGCCCGACTTTGCCGCCAACTTTGTCTACATTGGCAATCAGCTCCTGTAATGAACCGTATTCAACGATCCACTTGGCAGCAGTCTTTTCGCCAACCCCTGGCACTGAAGGCAGGTTGTCGCTGGGGTCTCCACGTAGCGCTGCAAAATCTGGATACTGCACTGGAGACATTCCATATTTTTCTTGAACAGCATCTGGTGTCATACGGACAAGATCGCTCACGCCGCGCTTTGGATAGAGAACAGTTGTCTTTTCATTAACCAATTGAAAAGAGTCACGGTCGCCGGTACAGATTAAGATCTCCGCACCCTCTCCCTCTGCCTGCTTTGCGATTGTGGCAATGATGTCATCAGCTTCAAATCCTTCAACTTCAAAGGAGGAAATGCCAAATGCGGTGACAAGCTCATGTAGGTAAGACATCTGGGAGCGAAACTCATCCGGCGTCTTTGCGCGATTAGCTTTGTATTCAGGGAATATCTCTGAGCGAAAGGTCTTGCGGGAAACATCAAAGGCCACGGCGACGTGGGTGGGCTTCTCGCTACTTAACAATGAGAGCAACATGGTGGTAAAGCCATAAATGGCATTGGTGTGCTGACCTTGAGCGGTCGTGAAATTATCTGCCGGTAGTGCGAAAAATGCCCGATACGCCATTGAGTGCCCATCGATAAGTAATAGGCGTTTGGTCATGGATGCATCGTAGAGTGCCAGTTAGACTCTGCGCATGACTGAACCGGATTATCTTGCAATTATTAGAGAGCGTGGAAGCGGCGCCCTCGATAAGAAGATGGGCATTGAAATCACAGAAGCATCCTTAACTAGACTTGTGGCAACAATGCCGGTTGAGGGAAATACTCAACCGATGGGCATTTTGCACGGTGGAGCAAATGTTGTACTGGCTGAGAGCCTTGGATCAATTGGTACTCAGCTCAACGCTGGTGCAAATCGTAAAATCGTTGGAATAGACATCAACGCAACTCATCACAAATCTGCGGCGGCAGGTATCGTTACCGGAGTTGCAACTGCGGTATCAATCGGAAAAACTCTGTGCTGCTGGGATATCGTCATCACAAATGAAAACGGGCAGCGCACCTGCACCGCCCGTATCACCTGCATGATTTTAGCGGAAAGAGCGTAAGCCTCTTCCGCCATTCCATCTAGCGCGGACCGCTAGAAGTTTTCTAAACTAGTGAGCACCTGTTCCAAGGTATGCAGCCCGCACCGCTGGATCATTGAGAAGATCTGAAGCTTTGGCTTCCTTCACCACATGTCCTACCTCAAGAACATAGGCACGATCAGCTCGCTGAAGCGCTTGCTGTGCATTTTGTTCAACAAGCAAAATTGTCACACCTGTCTTATTGATCTCAGTGATGATGTTAAAGATATTTTGGATCATCAACGGAGCAAGTCCCATTGATGGCTCATCAAGAAGCAAAACCTTGGGACGTGACATCAAAGCCCGACCAATTGCAAGCATCTGCTGCTCTCCGCCTGACAAAGTTCCACCAGCCTGGAAGGCCCGCTCCTTAAGTCGTGGGAAAAGGTGGTAAACCTTTTCTAGATCCTCTGCCATCTCTTTTTTGCGATCTTTGCGGTTGTACTTACCCATCTCTAGGTTTTCCAACACGCTCATACCAACAAAGATTCCACGTCCCTCTGGTGCCTGAGCCAAACCTAGATCTGCACGCTTATGAGCAGGCATCTTCGAGATCTCTTCCCCATTGAAAAGAATCTGACCACTAGTTACTGGACGCAAACCTGAGATTGTCTTAAGCATCGTCGTCTTACCTGCACCATTGGCACCGATTAAGGTAACGATCTCGCCTTCATTAACAACAACTGAGACACCCTTGATCGCCTCGATCTTTCCGTAGTGGACATGTAAGTCCTTAATTTCAAGACGCATCAGCCGGTGCTCCTAAATACGCTTCGATAACGCGCGGATCATTTTGAACTTCACTTGTTGTGCCATCAGCAATCTTGGTACCAAAATCTAGAACTACTACCCGGTCTGAAACGCCCATGATCAAGGACATATCGTGCTCGATCAGCAAGATCGTGTAACCGGCATCTCTGATCTTTTTGATTGTTTCAGCAAGAGCAACCTTTTCTGCCGGGTTGAAACCAGCTGCAGGCTCATCTAGAAGCAATAACTTTGGATTGGTAGCCAATGCTCGGGCAATCTCTAAGCGGCGCTGATCACCATAAGGGAGATTTTTTCCTAGCTGACCAGAGCGCTTTCTAATACCCATAAACTCCAGGAGCTCTAAAGCGCGATCTAGATTGGCTTTCTCTTCACGACGTGACCTGGGAGTGCCAAAGATGGAGCCAATGACACCTGTCTTTGAATGAACATCGGCACCCGTAACAACATTTTCTAAAGCGGTGGACTCTCCAAATAATCTGATGTTTTGAAATGTACGAGCGATACCGATCTTGGTGATCTTGTAACGCTTCTTTCCAACGATAGATTGGCCTTGGAATACAACATCACCAGAGGTCGGCTTGTAAACACCGGTAATTACATTAAACACTGTTGTTTTTCCCGCACCATTTGGACCGATGAGGGCAAGAATTTCACCTTTTTTGACAACCAGGTTGACTTCATTAAGAGCGGTAACGCCACCAAACTTCATGGTGATGTTCTTTAACTCTAGAACAATTTCGCTCATTACTTGATCGCCCCTTCCCCTGATTCTTCGACCTTGTCCCAATTAGGATCAAAGTGTTCACGCTTCTTCTTTGGCAAGATGCCATCTGGACGTAGGTTCATCATCACAACAAGTGCGACGCCAAACACCAAAATACGTGGCTGACTCAAGAAACGAATACGTTCTGGAGTAAAGGCTAGAAGCACTGCTCCCAAAATTACGCCCCAAAGATTTCCGATGCCGCCGAATACAACGCATGCAAGAATTAAAATTGAAATGTTTAGGTTGAATTGATCTGGAACAATCGAGAGAATCTGTGAGGCGTAGATAACTCCGCCGACACCCGCAACAGCTGCACCAAGCACGAATGCCCAAACCTTGTATTTACGTGTGTTGATTCCCATTAGCTGAGCTACATCATCATCTTGACGGATCGCATCCCATGCGCGACCTGGGCGGCGTGCAGCCATTCGGCGCACCATCCAGATAATTAATAAGGTAAAGGTGAGGAGCAACCAGTAATAAGGTTTCGGATCTAAAACCGTGAACTTTGCGTTGAAGAAATCTGGAGGGGTAGGAATTCCGGCGACTCCACGCGCGCCACCAATCGCATCGGTATTGACGGCAAAGATGCGGACGATCTCACCAAAGCCAAGGGTTACGATTGCCAAATAATCACCACGTAAGCGAAGTGTTGGTGAACCCAGTAAAACTCCTGAAAGCATCGCAAGGCCAACACCGATTGGAAGGATCTGCCAGAAATTCAGTGATGTCTTAGTTCCAAGAATCGCCATCGTGTAAGCCCCGATTGCAAAAAATGCAACATATCCAAGATCTAGCAGGCCTGACTTACCAACAACAATATTCAAACCAATCGCCATCATCACATACATACCCACTGGATAAAACAGAACTGATTGAAAATCAGATCCTGGCGTATTAATCAGCGGATTGTTTAAGAATGGAAGGGCATAGAAGAATGCGATGAAGGAGATCGCTAGGCTGACACGTCTCCACTTTGGCGAACGCTCCCAATACGCAGCGGCCTTGTCGCGCAAATTCATACCTGACAGTAAATTCAGCATTAGACCCTCGCCTGCTGGATTGATTCACCAAATAAACCGGTCGGCTTAATCAGTAGAACCATCACCAAAATAATAAATGAGATAACCGCTTTCCATGCTGTACCAAAGACAGCTGATGTCCATGTCTCCATTAGTCCTAAAGCAAATCCACCAAAGAGTGCTCCCTTGAGATTTCCGATGCCGCCAAGAACCGCGGCGGTGAATGCACTAATTCCCAGGAAGAAGCCAACCTTGAAAGAGGTGTTCTCATAAACCAAAATATAGAAAAATGCGGCAGCACCAGCCATAAGGCCACCCGCAAAAAAAGTAACTGTAATGACGCGATTGATATTTACTCCCATTAAAGTAGATGTGCTCTCATCCATCGATACGGCACGGATTCCCTTACCTAGTCGAGACTTAGTGATGAAGCGTTCTAGCGCAAACATCATCAAACCCGCAGCCACGATAACAATTACCTTGTCATTTCGAATATCCGCGCCCGCAACTGTAAAGAGGAATGTCTTATCCATGATTCGCGGAAACTCACGTGGAAGGGAATCTGTAATAATTCTAAAAAGTTCTACTAAGGAAATAGATACACCGATCGCCGAGATCAGTGTCGCAAGTTTGGTGGCGCCGCGTTGTCGCAATCGACGATATGCAATTATCTCAACCAGCACCGCGGTGATGGCCGAAGCCAACATAGCTATGACAAGACAGATTAATAAGGTGAAAATCATGGAGGCACCAGTGCGGGGATCATCTTCAATATTGACACCCATGAGCCCTGTTGCGGTAACGAGGGAGGCAAAAGTTCCGATCATAAAAACTTCAGAGTGCGCGAAGTTGATGAGGCGAAGTACGCCATAGACCAAGGTGTAGCCAAGTGAGATCAGGGCGTAGATGGCTCCGAGGGCAATGCCATCAAAGGTTAAGCCCCAAAAGGCATCTCGTAATAATGCAAAATCCATTTCTCACCTTTACTTTATAAGGGACAGAGTGGGCGGGTACTCCCGCCCACTCTGTCCGTACTTATTTACAGCGATACCAATTTCTTGGTAATTACGCCTT
>JBDLUF010000064.1:0-6551 GCA_039805445.1 Actinomycetota bacterium
GTGACCGTACTCTTTTACACCTTTACGAACTACTGCGCGGATAACCGCGTTAAGACCAGGGCAATCTCCGCCGCCAGTGAGGACACCAATACGCATGATTTACTCCAACAATTTTATTGTTTGATTGAGTGGCTCAAATACTTTCCGCCACCTGTGGTCAACGCTGACTGGCACAGTCTAGCCTTGCCCCATGGCTAATCGACAACTCATCGCCGGCGTGGATTCCTCAACCCAATCTGTGAAGGTAGTTATTCGCGATGCCCACACAGGTGAGTTAGTGCGCCAAGGACGTGCCTCCCACCCCGATGGCACCGAGGTTGATCCGGCACATTGGCTGAGTGGATTACACGCCGCCTTTGCAGATGCCGGCGGAGTAGATGATGTCGAAGCGATTTCTATTGCAGGACAGCAACATGGAATGGTCGCAATTGATGCGAACGGTGAAGTAATTAGAAAAGCACTGTTGTGGAATGACATACGCTCTGCAAAAGAGGCCGACGATCTCAACCGCGAGGTTGGCGGTGATCAAGAGATCGCGCGAAAAGTTGGATCAAAGTTGGTTGCATCCTTTACCGCATCCAAAGTTCGTTGGATGGCAGATCATGAGCCTGAAAACGCAGCTCGCGTTGCATCAATCGCACTGCCTCACGATTGGTTGTCATGGCAGCTACAAGGTGGCAAGGATTTATCAAAATTATTTACCGATCGTAGCGATGCTTCGGGAACTGGTTACTTTGATCCCAGCACATCTCATTACCGCGAAGACATTGTGCGCCTTGCCCTACGTCATGATCAAGAGCTAACCCTTCCAAAGATTATTCAGCCTGCTCAATTTGGTGGAAAGACAGTTTCTGGAATTCCAATCGCAGCAGGTGCTGGTGATAACGCTGGAGCTGCATTGGGATTACAAGCACAACCCGGTGATGTCATTGTTTCTTTAGGAACAAGTGGAACCGCATTTGCAGTTTCGGAAACTCCAACCCATGATGCAAGTGGCGCGGTTGCAGGTTTTGCTGATGCAACCGGGCGATACCTGCCATTGGTGTGCACGCTAAACGCCGCACGTATCTTGGATGCAGCGTGCAGAATATTAGGAAAAAACCATGATGAGGTTGCACAACTTGCATTAGCCGCAAAGCCTGGAGCGAATGGATTAACACTTCTGCCCTACTTTGAGGGTGAAAGAACACCTAACCGCCCAAAGGCAACTGGTGTCTTTGCTGGAATGAATTTGAACAACTCAAATCAAGAAGATATTGCTCGTGCAATGGTTGAAGGAATGCTTGCGGGATTAGCAGATGCCGTTGATGCCTTGGTTGCATTAGGAGTTGGCGTTAATCGCATTTTGTTGATTGGTGGTGCAGCGAAAAACCCTGCAGTTCCAGTGATTGCTAGCGCATTGTTTGGTCGCGAAGTTTTAGTTCCACCAGCAGGTGAATATGTTGCAGATGGTGCAGCTAAGCAAGCTGCATGGGCCCTACTTGGTGAGATGCCAACCTGGAATTTAGGAGAAGTTACTCATCACACTAGCGTCGCAACACCAGATGTAATGGCACGGTACAAAGAGCTAAAGGGCAATACAGAAAACTGGAGTTAGACGGTAACGCGAACACCCTTACCGACAATAACAATTCCGCCTTCGCTGACTGTGAAACGTTGGCGATCCCGCTCTAAATCAACACCGATCTGTGCACCTGGATCTACAACCACGCTCTTATCAAGAATTGCTTTGCGAATGATCGCCTTTTCGCCGATGCGAACATTAGGCATCAACACTGTGCCTTCAACGATGGCTGCTTTTCCAACTGAAACATCGTAAGAAACTACGGATCCATGCAGGATTCCACCAGAAACAATTGAACCGGCACCAACGATTGAATCGTGCGCGGCTCCGCCTTCACTGAACTTGGCAGGAGGCAGTGATGGCGGATTAGTGAGCAAAGGCCATTCGCGGTTATATAAATTAAAGATTGGATGAACAGAGACTAAATCCATATGTGCGTCGTAGTACGCATCAATTGAACCTACATCGCGCCAGTAACCCTTATCGCGTTCTGTTTCACCAGGAACAACATTGTTAGCAAAGTCGTAAACCTTGGCCTGACCTTGAGATGTTAAAAATGGAATGATGTTTCCACCTAAGTCATGGCGAGATTCAATATCCTCTGAATCAAGGATCAGCGCCTCTTCCATAACATCACGCTTAAAGATGTAGTTACCCATTGAAACTAATGAAAGCTCTGGATGACCTGGCATTGCAGGAGGATTAGCAGGCTTTTCATGGAAAGCCTTGATGGTGATTCCATCCTCTGCTAATTCGATAACACCAAATTCATGTGCTTCAGATCGTGGCATGCGGATCGCTGCAACGGTTACGCCAGCGCTTGATTCAACATGTTGTTGGAACATCTGCATTGGATCCATGCGATATACGTGATCTGCACCAAAAACTAAAACATGTTTTGGATCTTCATCATGAATCAAATTGAAGTTTTGCAAGATTGCATCGGCGCTACCTGTGTACCACCGTGGTCCTAAACGCTGTTGCGCAGGAACTGGGGTGATGTAATTTCCAAGTAATGAGGACATACGCCAAGTTGTCGTGATGTGGCGGTCCAGTGAGTGAGATTTGTACTGAGTCAGCACAGCGATCTTGAGCATGTTGGCATTTGCAAGGTTTGATAAAACAAAATCAATCAAACGATATGAGCCACCAAATGGAACTGCAGGCTTGGCACGATCTGCAGTAAGCGGCATTAAGCGCTTTCCTTCCCCACCAGCAAGAACGATGCTGAGCGGAAGTTGCAGTTTGGCCATGTCTTAACGATAGCCTTTCACCCTTGTCGAAGGAAGAGGAATACAAAGATATGACCGCGTTAAAGGTTGGAATCGTTACCAAAGAGTGGCCACCGGCTATTTATGGTGGCGCTGGAGTCCATGTCCTCCAACTAACGCAAGCCCTTCGCACAATCAAGGATGTTCATGTCGATGTCCATTGCTTTGGTGGCAAACGAGATGATGCTTTTGGTTACTCACTGCCCGATGGTTTTGCCGATGCAAATCCTGCGGTTCAAGCTTTAGCGATTGATCTTGAGATGGCAACACATCTTGGCCATGTTGATGTTGTTCACTCACACACTTGGTATGCAAACATGGCAGGACATATCGCCGCGCTTCAGCATGGAATCCCCCATATCGTCAGCGCGCATTCACTTGAACCATTGCGTCCTTGGAAATCAGAGCAGCTCGGTGGCGGCTATCGCATCTCATCATGGGCAGAAAAGACCGCCTATGAAGCAGCAAGTGCGATCATCGCAGTTAGCGATGGAATGCGCGCAGATGTTTTGAAGGCCTACCCTGCTATCGATCCAGCAAAGGTTGTCACTATTCGAAACGGTGTCGACACCAATAAGTTTGCGCCAAATCATGATGCATCTGTTCCGGAAAGTTTTGGAATTAATGGACCGTATGCAATCTTTGTTGGTCGCATTACCCGTCAAAAGGGTTTAGCGCATTTACTGCGTGCTTGGAAGGATGTTCCTGCTGAATTTGGTTTGGTACTGGCTGCCGGAAGTCCCGATGAAGAAGGTATCGGCAATGAAGTCGCCGCATTAATTGCTGAGCTTCAATCAACCCGCAGCAATGTGTGGTGGATTAAGGAGATGCTCCCCCACGATCAGTTAACTGCGATGTTAACCGCGGCGGATTTATTCATCTGTCCATCAATCTATGAACCACTTGGAATTGTTAATCTGGAAGCGATGGGCTGCGAAACTGCTGTTTTGGGCTCACGTGTAGGTGGAATTCCAGAAGTTGTTGCAGATAAAGAAACTGGTGAGCTTGTTGATTACAACGGAGAAGCCGCGCCATTTGAAAAAGCATTAACAGAGTCCATCACTCGTTTAATGTCTCAGCCTGAACTGCTTAAAAAGTATGGCGCCGCAGGACGTGTTCGTGCACAAAAACTATTTGGATGGGATGCCGTTGCAGCGTTGACTGTAGATCTCTACCGCCGTGTGATTGCATAAATGAGTCGTAAATCCCTGTTCCACTTTGTTTTGGTTGGAATTTTATGGGGCATCCCTTACCTATTGATGAAGGTTGCCGTTGAGGATTTCCCACCTGCCGCAGTAGTTGCTGGTCGAACCTTGATTGGTGCCTCTATTTTGATTCCTGTTGCTGTATATCGCAAAAAGTTTAAAGGTGCGGTCTTGGGCATCAAGTTTGTAGCTTTCTACGCACTGATGGAGATGATCGGTCCGTGGATCTTAATTACCACCGCTGAACAAAAAATTAATTCTGGGCTTGCTGGATTGTTGGTCTCAACTGTTCCAATCTTTGCAACAATCATCACCTCTTTACGCGGCGATCATTCAGTATGGCAGTTCAAGCGAATTGTTGGAATTGTTGTTGGCTTTGTTGGTTTGATACTGGTGGTTGGAATCGAAAGCATTACTGGAACTAGTGATCCACTCTCTATCGCGATGGTGATTCTGGCATCCATGGGTTACGCATACGCGGTAATCATGGTGACCTCTAACCTGCCATTAGTCGATGGCATCGCAATTAACGGCCTTGCCATGGCGCTGACAACAATCTTCTGGGCACCGGTCGCAATCGTTCAGTGGCCAAGCAGTATCTCGATGAATTCAGCGTTGTCGCTCATTGCTTTGGGAGTATTCAGTACAGCCTTTGCATTTATCTTGTTCTTTAAGGTCATGGATGAGATTGGGCCTGCACGCGGTTCGTTAGTTACTTACTTGAACACAGCAGTTGCCGTAGTTCTTGGTGTAATAATTTTGAAGGAGCCTTTAACTGCGGGAATCATCATTGGATTGCCACTTGTGTTGGTCGGTTCATATCTTGCAAGCAGGAAGAGCCAGGAAAAAGCGGTTAGTTAAGCCTTTTCGCCAAACCCAAGTTTTGCAAGCAACTTCGGATCCTTCTGCCACTCCTTTGAAACCTTGATGTGTAGCCCAAGGAAGATCTTTGCAGCAAGTGCGCGCTCAATATCTGCGCGTGCGCGAATTCCAATCTCCTTTAAACGAGCTCCTTGATGTCCCAACAAAATAGCGCGTTGGGTATCTCGCTCTACGTGAATCGTTGCGTGAACATCAAAAAATGGGCGTGAACCCTTTTCCTCTCGCTCCCCGAATTCATCAATTGTCACAACGATCGAGTGCGGAAGCTCTTCACGAACATCTTGCAGAGCTGCTTCTCGGATGAACTCGCAGATCAACTGCTCAATAGCTTGATCACTTGTTGTTCCCTCTGGGTAGTACTGAGGGCCTGCCGGAAGATTCTTTCCAATAAGTTCATTGAGCAGATCTACCTGATCATGAATTGCAGCTGAGACCGGAATGATTTCATCCCAGACAAAACCTTCGGCGATCTTCATGATGCCAACCAATCGAACTGCGAGCTTTTCCTTAGAAATCAAATCTGTTTTTGTGATGACCGCAAACTTTTTAGCCTTTGGGTGCTTTGCGATTTCGGCAGCGATAAATGTGTCACCAGCGCCAGATGTTTCATCGGCTGGAATACACATGATCACGATATCGACCGAGTCCATGCTTTGATCTACAACTTGATTCAGACGCTGACCCAATAATGTCTTTGGCTTATGAACACCTGGTGTATCTACAAGCACCGCTTGGAATTCAGGGCGGTGAACAATGCCGCGGATCGCTGTGCGAGTTGTGTTGGGATGATGAGAAGTAATTGCGATCTTGCTACCAACTAAAGCGTTAATCAAGGTTGATTTACCAACGTTAGGGCGGCCAACAATGGCTACAAAGCCCGAACGGAAATCACTCATGGGGTTATTCTCTCACTAATTAACGCCAACAAACTCCACAGCATCTGCGACAGATGTAACGATCTCTGCAGCTCTTTCTCCAATTAAGCGATGACACCCTTCGCTTGTCGGAGATGTAATAGGTCCTGGAATCGCCATAACGGGTCGAAAGATCTCCGCCGCATCACGTGCGGTTCGCAATGATCCGCTTCGAAAGGCAGCTTCCACTACAAGGGTTGCTTTAGAAAGCGCGGCGATCAAACGGTTGCGAGTTAAGAATCTATTGGGAAGTGCTCTGTGCCCCGGCATGAACTCTGTAACCATTGCACCTGATTCGCAGATTTCAGCAAACAATCTGGTGTTACCTGCTGGGTAGTTAATATCAATGCCAGATGCAACAACCGCAACCGTTACCCCTTCGGCAATCAATGCACCTTTATGTGCATAGGAATCAATTCCGTAAGCTCCCCCGCTAACAATTGCCCATTCACGATCTGCAAAACCTGCAGCAAACTCACCGGCAATTCTTGCTCCATACGATGTTGGATTACGTGTTCCTACTATCGCCAATGATGGCTGGTGCAGTGCGTTGATATTTCCCTTGAGGATTAAACCAATAGGAGGGGCTGCAAGATCGTTGAGCTGTTCAGGCCAATCCTCATCATCTGGCGTGATCAGGCGGGCATAGTGTTTATCTATTTCAGTCAGGATTTTGTCGCCATTGGTTTCGCGCAGATTAGTAATCAACTTTTCA
>JBDLUF010000065.1:0-6506 GCA_039805445.1 Actinomycetota bacterium
AAGCAGCAGTTAGGGCTAGCACTTGATCAGTTAAACGATAAGTTAGCTACACATCTCGTCGATGTATTTGCCAAGGGGAATTAATTACCGGGATTGCAATAAGCATGTGCAACTCTTTAACTCATCCACACATGCTTATCGACAACCTGAATGGTGTCCTCAAACGCCTCCCATAACTCCAACCCACGCCCAGAATCAGATATCTCCTGAATGGCATCTGCAATATCTGTTGAGGGATCAATCTCAAAGAGTTCATAAATCTTCCCAAACTCACTCCCAGGCACAGTGAATTGAACCTCGGTGCTCATATCAAAATCCAGCCCAGCAATCCCATGAGTTTCCATCTCAAAATGCACACCTTTATCGGTTACATCCCAGTAGTAAATAACTTTGCCTTCATCATCTAAAAGCTCTCTTTGTTTGCCTTTGTCATCTCTCATACCTTGAACATAGACCTGCGCACTGACAAACGCATAGATACGGCAAAAGCCCCACGGAGGTTAATCTGCGGGGCTTTTGCTGTGTAACTCATTGGATCTACCTTTTGACTGAAGAAATGAAAGAGTATCGAATCTGTCAGTCACTCTGCGTAACATCTAGACCATGCTCGAATTCATACTGCTCTTCATCTTCTTCTACTTCATCATCAACGGCTTCTCGAAGCGCAAAGCGCGCCGCAAACCTCGCTCCCTGGATGCTGAACTGCGCGCTCTAATAAACGATCACAACACTAACACCGGCATCGCCCTAGACATCAAGCGGTTCCTACTGGACATCATCAATGACAACAACAATGATCTAGAAAAGTTCAGCGAATTGCGAATCAACCAAGCCCAGAACCTGCTAGATCGCGCAGGCCCTGCAGCTTTCTATTGGATGGGGGAGATCGCAGCCCAGCTTGCGCTTCTCTCGGCCGCTCAAATCAATGGAATTCCCACCAATGTCAACGCCGAACTGCGCGATGGAGCAACACCGGAAGCGGTCATCGAAGTCGTGATAAAACTCTGACTATTTTGCTGTTTAGTTTGAACCAAGCGATTGGTACCTTTTTGTCATGACTCGCTCGCGCCTAGTTTTAGCCTTCGCTCTAATGATCTCCTTGGTGGCAGCACCATCATTCGCAGCAGCTAAAGGAGGAGCTAAGTGCACAAAGGCAGGCGCAACATCGACGGTGGCAGGAAAGAAGTTCACCTGCATTAAGTCTGGAACAAAGCTTGTCTGGAATAAAGGCGTCGCCATCAAGGCAGCCCCGAAGCCTGAACTGAATCCAGTTCTCAAACCAGTAGAACCAACACCAGCTCCAACCGCAATCGCGGCGCCCTCAGCAACTCCAACGCCGACTCCGACAATCAAATATCCGGATGCACCAACAAGCTTTGATGACTTGATCGCAAACCACGAAGGCATTTCATATGCTGCATGGAGTAAATCCAAAGCGGCAATTGCTGCAGCCAATGATGTAGCACCGCCATTTACAGCGCTTACAGGTCCAAATACAACTCTTGCCTACAAGAATCCATCTACCGCTTATGACCTTATTGCTCGTTTGTATTCAGGCTATAAGAGCACCAACGCTATGACCGTATTGAGTTTTTCTTATGACGATCGTGATTGGGCTCAAGCACAGATGAAGCAGCTGCAGCCGAAATCAACGTGGCAGTGGATTACAGATGTAGCTTGCGCTACTCGCCCAACATGTTGGGGCGGCGGAATGTTTTCAGATGAAAAAGCAAATGGTCTTTTAGTTGTTGCCACGGAAGTCCTGAATGACAACAGCTTATCGGGGACTTTAGATGCTCATGAATACTCGCACGCTATTCAGCAGAACCTAATGAAGCGCCCTACGGTTTGGCCAGAAACAAGCGATTGGCCACCTAGCTGGTATCGCGAAGGGCAAGCCACCTTTGCGCAGCATGCAGCGATCTATCATCAATCTTTCGATCTCTACACAAAATTCCGCCGATCAACATCTAATGATCTCTACAGGGACTCAACAATCACCTCAGCCTGGATTCAGGAATTCTTTGTCGTCGGTCAAACCCAAGCTTGGTTTAGCAAGTACGGGAGCTGGCGTCAGTACGATTTAGGAGCACGGCTAGTAGAGGTGTTGACGGCCATAAAGGGCCCTGGTTCAACAATGGAGATTTGGAAATTAATGGGGACAGGCCAGACCTTTTATGTTGCCTTCGAAAAGGTTTACGGAATTTCATTTGGGAAGGCCTTGCCGATTATTTCAAAGGCAATCGCTCTTGACCTTGGGCGAAGTTAAGTCATGCAGCGCAAAAGGTACTTAGGGCTGGCAATAGTTTTAATTCTCACCCTGGCGACGCCACTCCATGCTGCGGCACCCAAAGCTGGAGCTAAGTGCACAAAGGTGGGCGCAAAATCTACGGTGGCCGGTAAGAAATTCACATGCGTTAAATCTGGGAAGAAGCTTGTTTGGAATAAAGGCGTTGCAATCAAGAAGCCAACACCAGTTGTAACTCCGACTGCTACACCCGAGCCAAATCCTACGCCGACCCCAACTCCGACCCCAACTCCGACCCCAACATCCGCGCCAATTGTTGAAGATGGAGTTTGTGAAAAAATGGGCTTGCAAGGCAAAGATTCAGTGGGTCTTCTCGAATGCAGAAAAATTGCAGGAAACAAATTGGTCTATACGCGAATTTTGAATGACTTTTCACCGGTTGTTAATCCAACTTCTCCAGATGTTGCAACCCTTTGTCAGCTACCAGATTTAAGAACTGAGATTCCTCAGTGGAGGCCAGCAATTGCATACCCAGCCCGCCCTCAAAACAATTTCAAGGTATCTGGAACCTTCAAGATTGTTGTTGTTGGCATCGATTTTTCCGATGCTCCAGGCACTGATTCCCCTTCATCCCTTTGGAAGGAAGATCTACCAAGAGTTACTGAATGGTTGAAGTGGTACACAAATGACAACGTGAAATATGAGTTCGTCACTAATCCGAAATGGCTTCGCGCACCTAAAACTTCTGAGAAGTATGATGCGCAGAACAACACAATTAAGGGACCAGGCGTTGTTGAAGTTGGTGGTATGAATGATGAAGAGATCGCTGCTGACTATTTCCAAGCGATTAATGACTCAGTTAACCTCTCAAATGTGAATGCAATTTGGATTTATTTGCCAGAGAATATTTCTAAAATCACTGGTCAATGGACTACTCAAATCGCAAACCTTAAATCTCCCAAGTACGGCACCCTTACTCCAATGATGGTGGCACTTGGCTCTGATACATACTTAAGCAAGCGAGTTCGCTGGGGCTATTTCATTCATGAACTACTACATGCTCATGGTTTATGGGGGCATTCGCCTAAATTCATTCCAACGAATGGCAAGTTCACTCGTATTGGTGCATTAACGACAGCAGATGGCTGGAGTAATGCGCTATTACCATGGGACGCGTTGGTGGCTAATTGGCAAAAACCAGGCGATATTTACTGTGTTGATAAGCCCAAATTAACAAATTCTGAAATAAGACTAGTTCCGCTAGAGCGCGAACAAATTGGTGTTCGGTCCGTCATGATTAAATTAAGTGGTCACCAGGTCTTGATTATTGAATCGCATAGAAGTGATAAGTGGGGTGTTTGGGAAGGTCAGGGCTCTGGAGGTGTGATGGTTTCGCTGATTGATACAAAGATAAGTACTTCTTGGGATCAGCCTGGCACTGTAAATAATCCAACATCGACAGGAGTGTATTTAAAGGTAGAAGGCGCTAACCATGGTTCACATGAGCCTATTGGTTCGATTTTAAAGAATGGAGGACAGACTTACTTTGGCGTGGGCGTTGTTAATGGTGTGGGTATTGCTGGCGATTACGAAGCTTGGGATCTCAATCATGTGATGTATCCAGGGGAGTCAATCACTTCTAATGGAATCAAGGTGACCCTAATTAAGGGCGGCGACAATGACACGGTTCGTATTGAAAAGATCGGCTAATACTATGCATAAGTTTTTTAAGGCGTTTGCCTTGACACTCTCCTTGACGTTAATCGTCTCAGGAGCTCATGCAGCGGCACCTAAAGCTGGAGCTAAGTGCACTAAACCCGGATCAACCGCTACAGCCGCAGGCAAGAAGTTCACATGCGTTAAGTCTGGAAAGAAACTTGTTTGGAATAAAGGCGTCTCTATCAAGAAGCCAACACCGGTTGTTACTCCAACACCCACGCCTTCACCTTCCCCATCCCCAACACCAGAACCAACACCAACACCAACACCAACTCCAACTCCAACTCCTACTGCTACGCCAACCCCAACCCCAACACCGGTGGATCTCACATTCTCAAATATCGCCGAGAATGTCGATGTAATTGCGTTCAATGTCTATAGCAAGTATGAAAAATTAATGGCAACTAGTTATCAAAGCACAATTAAAGTCAATTTGATTAATGGGCCCAATACAATTCCGATCACCCACAATCCAACTTTAGCCTTTCAGAATGCTTCAAAGATATTTCAAAATTTCAAGCAGCCTGACGAAGTCTTTGCTATCTACTACTCATTTACTGATAGAGAATGGGCAAAACAACAACTCGCTTCAAGGGCAGGCCAGAATATTGCTGACTTTCAATTCAGCTATTCATGCCTCGAAGCTTCACGATGCAACGGTGCCAGTGCATTCAAAACTCTTGACTGGAATGCCATAAGTCACTATGGCAGACCAGATGTAGCAGCAGTTTTTAATAGAGGCCAGATGGATGGGGAGCTTGAAATTCACGAGCACACTCATTCGATCAGTGCCTTTCAGCTAAAGCCAAGCAATACTGGTTACTACAACCTCACGCCAGATTGGTTTGCTGAGGGACACGCAACACTTGCAGGAAAGCTGGGAGCTTCAACTACTTATTCTTATTACACCTCAAAACGAATTGAAACCATTAGAGGTACGCGCCCCCAACCCGATATTCAGGATTACCGACCTGAAAACATTTTGCGCTTTTATGCTGAATTCAGCAAGCATCCAGAGGTTTCAAGAATTGAACGCTTCTATCTTTACACGCTTGGTTGGTCCACTCTCGAAGCTCTCGCCGCTATCGGTGGCATTGATTCACCAATGAATCTCTTCATTGAGACTACAAAAGGCTTGACCTTCAAACAGGCATTTAAGAAGATCTATGGAATTGAGTGGGACGCAGCTGCCCCGATACTCGCAGAGGTTGTTTCCAAGCAGTACAGGGTCTATTACCCCTAAATTCGCGAGCTAACGAAGAGCCCAAACAAGTTTCGTACCCTTTTTAACACAAACAAACTTCACGCCTGAGACTGTTTTCGCTGACTTCAATTTGGTGCAAGTTTTTCCTAAGTAGCGTTTCTTGGCTAAATCCTGGCTCTTCTTCTTCGCTAATAGCGCCGCATCAGCGGCTACTTTCGCCGCAGCCTCTGCTGCAATCTTTGCCTCTGTCTCTAACTTAGCTTTGAGCTCTGCCTCAACGCGAGCTTTTTCCTCAGCCTCTTGCTTTGCCTTGAGCTCTGCAGCCACTCTTTCTTCTTCTAACTTCGCTGCTTCTAATTTTTTCTCATTAGCAACGAAATCTTCAGCCTCTTTGATTAATCTGAGAAATTTGTAAGTAGGATTAACACCGGACATACCACCAGCCGGCGGAAATTTTAGGAAAGACCGGCAGTTCGTGATTCCTGCTTGCGAGCCACCAACAGCACCTATGTAGTACCGAATGTCACCTTTTTGAGCGAAGAACCCAGCGCCTGAATCACCGTCACAAACCGATCCGTTTTTTTCAGTATTCGGAACCCCTAGATCAAGAATTGTTTGGTTTAGTTCTACCCAACCTTGGGACGTGCTGTAGTACTTTCGTAAGTCCTCTCCACTAACGAGAACACTTGTCATCTTGTGCGGAGATTGACTGTTGCGCCACTGTAAGTCCGTGCGTGAAGATTCATTTTGAAAGCCGTAGCCCACCATTTCAACAGGTGTCTTCTCTCGAATGAAGGATTCAATGTCAGCAGGGGAGGCCACTTGAACGATATTTCGCACTGGCATGCCCTCGCGTAAAATTACGATCGCAAAGTCATCAACTCTGGTGTTGTCTTTGCCAATACGCGCCCTATACGTTGGCGCTTTAAGAATTTTTTGAATTCGATATTTTTTCTGATCAAATCCATTCTTGACCCCCGGAGCTAGCAGCCAAGCAGTGTTTGCAAAGTCATCTCCCAGGAAATCAACCGAGTGAGCAGCAGTAAAAACAATTCGATCTGAATATAAGAATCCACTGGAACCCATCATCCAGACAGCATTGGGATCACCGGTTGCATCCTGGCCGAATTCGACTCCATCAGCGCTCATGGGCGCTAGAAGAGCAAATGCCAATACCCACGAAACAAGTGCCAGGCGCTTTCTCATGGTTGAAAAATACGACACCACTCTGACAGAAGGGAACACCTCGCCCACAATTGTCTAGTCATAAAGCAAAAGCCCCACAGAGATTAATCTGCGGGGCTTTTGTGTAAAGCGTAGTTGTGACACAACATC
>JBDLUF010000066.1:0-6440 GCA_039805445.1 Actinomycetota bacterium
CGCACTCGGTGGATCAAATTACGAGATGATCAAATCTGCAACTGAAAAGGTTGCAACTGTTAGCCAAGCACTTGGTGCAGCGTTGTACGCAGCCGGTGCAGCAGCTGAAGGCGATGCAGCACCTGCAGAAGATGGTGTTGAAGACGCTGAAGTAATTGAAGAAGATCAGAAGTAATGTCAGAGGAAGCTACTGAACAAGTAGTTGAAGAGGTTGTTGAGCCGGGTCAGGAGACTGACCCGGTTGCAACACTGACAGCTGACTTACAACGTCTACAGGCCGAGTATGCAAATTACCGAAAGCGTGTAGAACGCGATCGCGCAGTTGCACATGAAAGCGCGGTCGGCGCAGTCCTTACTGAACTGCTTGCGCTACTTGATGATGTTGATCGCGCAGAACAACATGGCGAGCTAACGGGTGGCTTTAAAGCCGTTGCAGACCAGTTAAATTCAATAACTTCACGCATCGGCCTTGAAAAGTACGGTACCGAGGGCGAAGCCTTTGATCCACAGATTCATGAGGCGTTAATGCATGATGAATCAGCAGATGTTGCAGTTGCGACAGCTTCTAAGATTTTGCAACCCGGCTACAAGTACAAGGAGCGCATTTTGCGTCCTGCACGTGTAGCTGTAACAGATCCAGTAGGAGAGTAATCACCCATGGCGGCCAAAGATCTATACGAGAAGGATTTTTACAAAGTCCTGGGCGTAGATAAGAAGGCACCTGCCGATGAGATTAAAAAGAAGTACCGCTCTCTTGCACGTGATCTACACCCCGATAAAACAAAGGGTGATGCAGCAAAAGAGGAGCAGTTCAAAGCTGTCTCTGAAGCCTATGAAATCTTGTCTGATGCCAAGAAGCGTGCTGAATATGATGAAGCGCGATCATTATTTGAACGCGGAGGTTTCCGTGCACCACAAGGTGGCGGAGACTTCGGCGACATCTTCGGTGGTGGAAATCCACAAGATATCTTTGCAAACCTATTTGGTGGCGGCGGTCGACGTGGTCCACGTAAAGGCCAAGATCTACAAACTGAAGCAACAATTTCATTTCGCGAATCTGTCTTTGGAACAACCCTTGAACTGCGTTTAGGAATGGATCGCGGTCAATCGCAAAACATCTCTGCACGAGTTCCAGCAGGTGTTAATGATGGCGCAAAGATTCGCATGAAGGGCAAGGGTTCACCAGGAGAAGCAGGACCTGGAGATCTCTTTATTCAACTGCATGTAAAGCCTCATCCAATCTTTGGTCGCAAAGGTGAAAACCTGACGCTAACTTTGCCCGTGACATTTACCGAAGCTGCATTAGGTGCAGATATCAAGGTTCCTACCTTGTCTGGCGATGATGTAACTGTGCGCATTGCACCAGGAACACCTAACGGCCGCACTTTGCGCGTTAAGGGCCGAGGGGTCGTAAAGGGGAGTACCACAGGCGATTTATTGGTCACCGTTGAGGTTCAGGTACCACAACGTGTTGATGGCAAAGCGCTAGATGCATTGAAAAAGTTTGCTGAAGAAACTGCTAGCGAAGATGTTCGCTCTGATTTTGCGAATAAGGCGAAGATATGAGCGAGGAAAAAAACACATTGCCAGATGATGATGCTGGCGTTTATGTAATTTCAGTTGCCGCTGAAATTTCAGGGATGCACCCACAAACTCTGCGTCAATATGACAAGTTAGGTTTAGTCTCACCATCACGCACAGAAGGTCGCAACCGTCGTTACTCATTACGCGATATTGCACTTCTGCGCGCGGTTCAAAAGCTGGTAGGCGAAGGAATCAACCACGCAGGTATCAAACGAATTATCGAATTGGAATCTGCAATGGCCAACATGGCCGTTGAGGTTGCACAACTTCGCATCGAAGTTGATGCGCTCCTAAAAGAAAACCCACCAAAGGGTTTAGCAACCCGCCGTAAAGGCGAAGTTATTGTCTATAAAGAGGACAAGTAATTACAAAAAGTTGATTCGTCCCGACCATTTGCCAAGGGTTGGTTCTACTGGTGATTTTAAAACCTTTTCAATAACCGTTGCATAGACATCACGGAAATCAGTTGTCACCGCTAAATCATTCTTGTACAAATTCTTCAGCGAAGGTTGTTCTCCGTAGAAACCGCCCTTAATCGCGTTACCGATAACAAACATTGGTCCAGATGTTCCGTGATCTGTTCCTTGTGAACCATTACCAACAACACGACGACCAAACTCGCTATAGACCATGATCGTTACATCATTGTTGCGAGTAGTTGCCTTGAGCTGTCCCATAAAACGTGTAATGGAATCAGAGACAACACCTAATAATTCAGCCTGAGCATTTGCCTCGTTTGCGTGTGTATCAAAACCACCGAGCGATACCGACCACACCTTGGTAGGAGAACCTGCTGCAATAAGCTTTGAAACAACATCTAGCTGCTGGGCCAAATTGCTATCTCCGCCAGCGTTTCCACCATTAGTTGTAGGCAAATCTGGATCAACAGGTGCTGGTGCCTTTAGTACCGGCTGCACACTGGTTGAAACATTAAACAGATTTCGCATCGAAGTTGCTGCCGCAGCCATGAGCTTTGAATCCTTCTTTGAAACCTTTGATAACTGCGCACATTGGGCAGCTAATGCCCCCTTAGGGATAACTAATCCGCCAAGTGGCAGCGCAGATCCGCTGCGCTTTGCACCAGCTAATAATGGTGGCAAGACAGAGCCCAAAGAGATTGCAAGCATTGGATCTTCACTTTGTGTATCTACCCAGCGGCCTAACCAACCAGTATTGATGTGCTTTGCGGGCGATGCGGTCTGCCACTTTGCCATTGATGAAAAGTGTGAACGATCAGGATCTGGATACCCAACGCCACGAACAATCGCAACCTTTTTTTGATCCCATAAAGTTTTCAAACCCTTCATCGCAGGATTTAAAGCAAGTTCTGCATCAAGCGGCAGCACTTGATCTGCCGTATAAGAAATTTCAGGACGTAATGAGTAATACAACGGATCTGTATATGGAACAACGGTATTCAAACCATCATTGCCACCATACAAGGTAACAACAACAAGGATCGGAGTTCCTGCAGGCAGTGGTCGATCAATTGCAGCTTGCGCGATCTCATCAATGCTCAGCAATGGTGCTGCAGCACCAACTGCAACCGCACCGGTTGTTAACTTAAGAAACTTTCTTCTGGTAACTGTATCCATGATCGTCTCCTATGCACTCACTAAGTATTCGGGACTACACAGTGCAAGCAATGCAAACTGTGCTGGATCTTTCTGTGCACCGCGCAGTGCGACCTTGGTGCGCGCGCTCCACTCAGCAACACCTAACCAATCAGCGCTCTTTACAACTCGCTGGGCAGGTGTCATTGAATTCAACACTTGTAGATCACTTTGTTTGATCAACCAGGTAGCAAAAGCGATTCTGTACTGAGCGGTGGCAGATGAAAGCCAGGCTTGTCCAGCGGGCCACCCACCCACATTTGGTGGGCTAAATGGCACCTGGCCAAGCTTGTCGAGATAGTTAATTAACTGATTAGGAGTCTTCAACTGCGATGGAGTTAACTCCAATGCGCGGCAGGCCGAGATAAACCATTCGACCGGCGATTTCACCATTGCATACTTTTCATCCCGCATCGCAGGATCATTTGCCATGGCAGCAACCGCTGCTGATATATCTCGGGAGGCAAAAGCGCCCTTTGCGCTAAAACTATTTGGCATATCTTCAGTACTAGAAATAAATCGATACCACAATCGCTCTGATACAAACTGCGCGCTGTCATCACGGGCAACTAAGAAATCAGCCAGCGAATCACCGGTAAAAGTTGTTGTTGTTCCTAACAAGGTAACCGGATTCTTATCACGACGCTTTTCATTTACGGTAACTTCACCACTGCTACGTGCGACTTGATATCCAGTTAAGGTACGAGAAATACTTTTTACATCATCTTCGGAGTAGCGACCAACTCCTAAAGTAAACAGCTCCATTAATTCGCGACCTAAATTTTCATTTGGTGCCTTTAATGTGTTGTCCTGTCCATCTAACCAAAACTGCAGTGCGCCATCATTGATCATTGCCATTGTCATTGTTGCAAAATTACCTAAGCAATTGGCGCGTAGGGTCTTATTCTGCTTAAACATCGGCAACGGGTAATTTAACTTCTGAATCGAAGTTGCCCAATGTCCATGCCAAAACCAAGTCATTTTTTCAGTTAAGCCATTATCACTAAGAGCCATACGATCGAGCCACCACATCACCATTTGTTGTGATTGGAAACGCATCGCAATTGCAAAAGGAACAATCTCCTGTGTATTTGGCTTTGGCCGTGGACCTAGATCAGTTATCTCTGGCTCAACAACAGTTGCCGCACCTGCATCAACTGTTGGAACTGTTAAAACCTTGGAACGCGTTACTGCAAGGCCATCCTTTAGCGCTTGCGCGTATTCACCTGGACGTGGCCCAAAGCCAAATCGATCAAATAACCGCGATGTTTCTAGCCTTTGTGCGTTCATTGGATGAGAGTAAGCCCGGTTTACTACCGCGGTAGAGTTTCCCTATGAATTCACGCGAAACACTCAGGGAACAGATTCTTACCAAAGCGGTTGTACACGGCAAAGTCATTCTTTCTAGCGGTAAAGAGGCTGATTACTACGTAGATCTACGTCGCGTGACTTTGGATTCAGTTGCTGCTCCACTAGTGGGTCAAGTAATGCTGGATCTAACAAAGGATCTCGATTACGAAGCTGTTGGTGGATTAACACTTGGTGCAGACCCAGTTGCAACAGCGATGATGCATGTGGCAGCAAGCCAAGGTAAAAAGATTGATTCATTTGTTGTTCGTAAAGCTGAAAAAGCACATGGTCTACAACGCCGCATCGAAGGTCCAGATGTTAAGGGCAAGCGCGTCTTGGCTGTTGAAGATACATCAACAACTGGTGGCTCAGTACTGACAGCGGTTGAAGCGCTCATTGAAGCTGGTGCAATTGTTGTTGGTGTTGCAGTAATCGTTGAACGTGGCGCAGAACCAAAGATTATAGAGGCAGGGTATGAATACCGTGCTGCATATCAACTATCAGATTTAGGTTTGTAACGCTTCGACTGCCACTCTTTGAATATTTCTCGCGCGAGCGGAATTGAAGTACCCAGAACAATTAATGTCACAATTCCGACGATAAAGTAATTACCGTTTTCCTCAAATACATCACCCAAGAAGTAACCAATACCCATTGCGCTCTGCGTCCAGATAATTGCACCAATTGCATTCCAGGTTGAAAAAGTCTTGCGATCTAACTTAGCAACACCACACACGGGGTTAATCAATGTTCGCGCAAAAGGAATAAAACGACCAAAAACTAAAGCCTTGCGCGGTCCATATGTGACTAAATACTTTTCTACCTTTGCAACCATTTTTTGATTGAAGAATCGACTGTCGGGTCGATCAAAAAACGGACGTCCGATTTTCTTTCCGAACCAGTAACCAACTTCTCCACCAATAATCGCTGCGATTGGCGCTAATGCAAATAAAAGAGGCGTTGAAAGCTTTGCATCGCCAAGTGCAGCTGCACCCGAACCAGAAGCGGCGATACCCGCTAAGAAAACAACCTCGCCACCCGGAAAGACCAACCCGATCAGCAGGCCGGTCTCCATAAAGATGATGCCCAGCACGCCGACCAGTCCTAAAGTGGAGATGACCGAGTTAGCATCCAAGAGGTTCATGTGGTCAGGCTATCCCACCCCTACGAGCGCTCTAGTTACCAAATCGTTGTAGTTATACATACCTTTTACATGGGTTCGACCTTGCCCCTGCGGAGCGCTCGCATAAGAATTGACCCACCACGGGACGCGGGTTTCAGATGGAACCCGGACCGCTGACCCCTTAAGGATAAAAATGAAAAGAAAAGGTTTGCTTGCAGTAACTGCTGCAGCTGCTCTTTCTCTTGTTGCTTCAATGGTGACAGTAACTTCAGCATCAGCTGCAGTTAACTGTGATCCATTCACAGGCTACAAGAAGATGAAGGGCAAGACAGTAACAATCTTCACTTCAATTCTTGAACCAGAATTAACAACACTTCAGACTGCATGGAAAGATTTCACATCATGCACAGGTATAAAGATCAAGATCGAAGGATCAAACCAGTTCGAAGCTTTGCTACCTGTTCGTGTTAAGGGTAACAACGCACCAGATCTAGCTTTCATCCCACAGCCAGGACTTCTTGCAAAGCTTGTTGAAACAGGCAAAGTAAAGGTTGCTCCAAAGGCTGTTGTAGCAAACGTTGACAAGTACTGGTCTAAGTCATGGAAGGCATACGGAACCGTAAAGGGTAAGTTCTATGCTGCACCATTCGGATCAAACATGAAGTCACTTGTTTGGTACTCACCAAAGCAATTTAAGGCAGCTGGTTACACAGTTCCTACAACATGGGCACAGATGACAGCTCTTGCAGACAAGATGGCAGCAGATGGAA
>JBDLUF010000067.1:0-6439 GCA_039805445.1 Actinomycetota bacterium
GGTGGTTCAAGTCCACCTGGGCCCACCCGTTCTAATACGGGGACCTAGCTCAATTGGTAGAGCACCGCCTTTGCAAGGCGGGGGTTAGGGGTTCGATTCCCCTGGTCTCCACACAGTTTGTTTGGATACATAGTTCTAGCTTCACTAATAGAAATGAGAAAACCATGTCATCAACAGCAACTCTCCACACATCACTCGGTGACATTGTTATTGAGCTGTTTCCAAATCATGCACCAAAGACAGTTGCAAACTTTGTTGAACTAGCAACAGGTGCAAAGGAGTGGACTGATCCACGCACTGGAGATAAGACAACGGCAAAGTTGTATGACGGAACAATCTTTCACCGTGTCATCGATGGTTTCATGATTCAAGGTGGAGATCCACTAGGTCGCGGAACAGGTGGACCGGGATACCGTTTCGCAGATGAGTTCCATGGCGAATTAACATTTGATCGTCCATACATTCTTGCAATGGCTAACTCAGGACCGGGAACAAATGGTTCACAGTTCTTTATCACCGTTGCTCCAACAACATGGTTGAACCGTAAACACAGCATCTTTGGCGAGGTTAAAGATGCCGCTAGCCAAGCTGTTGTAGATGCGATTGCAACTGCAAAGACTGGTGCACAGGACAAGCCAGCAACTGACATAACAATCAACAGCGTCACAGTTGCTTAAGCGTTCTGCTACTTACTCTTTAATCGCAGTTATCTGCGGTGCTTATCTGCTGCAGTTATTGGTTCCTTCATTACAACAACAACTTTTTCTTCTAAGTTTTGAATACTTAAAGTTCAGCAATGAGTGGTATCGCTTGTTTACAGTTGCATTAACCCATGGCGGATTTCTTCACCTAGGTTTCAATATGTACTCGTTAATGGTTCTAGGTAATCCACTTGAAGCAGCATATGGAAAGCAAAAATTCCTGATTGTTTTCTTCTTCTCACTTTTAACCGGCTCGCTTACCTCGGCTTACTTTGCATCCTTGTATAGCGCTTCAGTGGGAGCATCAGGTGCGATCTTTGGATTGTTTGGCGCCTTAGCAATTGTTGGAAAACGTATTGGCGCAGATATTCGTTCCATTGTTGTAATTATCGGAATCAACTTCGCCTTTGGTTTTGCATTAGGTGGGGTTGATTGGCGGGCCCACCTCGGCGGATTAATCGGCGGGGTAGTGGCGGCGCAGCTAGTTATGGTTCGACGATAAGTTATCCACAGGGTTTTCCCACAGTGTGGATTGAATTACAACGGTGTAATTAGCGAGTAAAACTAGCGCCAGCGGGTAGCGAGCGAGAAGCCCACACCAATAAAGCTAAAGCCAACGATCATGTTCCAGGCACCAATACCTGGGATTGGATACTGGGTCTGAGTTACATAGAAGACCACGATCCAGAACAAGCCGATTAAGAAGGCTGCAACCATTGTTGGAGCAAGCCACTTTGGGCTCTCCAATGGTGCGTGAGGGGTTTCAACAACAACCTCTTGATTGTGAGCGCGCTGCTCAACGATCTTCTTACGGAGCTTTGATTTAGGCATACGCGAAAGATACACCATGAGACACAATGCTCCTATGGCCGCCAAGATTCTCGTGATCGATAATTACGACTCCTTTGTCTTTAACTTGGTGCAGTACCTGCAGCAGTTAGGCGCAGAGTGCACCGTGGTTCGTAATGATGCGGTGGCCGCGGCGGAAGCTGCCAATTACGACGGCGTGCTTATCTCACCAGGACCTGGAACTCCCGAAAAAGCAGGGGTCTCTGTTGAGATGATCAAGTACTGCGCAGAGCATTCAATTCCATTGTTTGGTGTTTGCCTCGGTCATCAAGCTATCGGTGTTGCATTTGGTGCAACGGTGTCGAGAGCACCTGAACTTTTACATGGAAAGACATCACTTGTGTATCACAAACAAGAAGGTGTGTTGGCAGATATTCCATCACCATTTACCGCAACCCGTTATCACTCATTGTGTGTTGAAAAAGATTCAGTACCAAATACATTACACATCACCGGTTCAACAGAATCTGGTTTAGTTATGTCGATGGAGCACACAACACTTCCAATTCAAGGTGTGCAGTTTCATCCAGAGTCAGTTCTTACAGAACATGGACATCACATGCTTGCTAACTGGTTAGTGATATGTGGAGACAAAGGCGCTCGCGAACGCGCAGTTGGATTATCTGCAGTTGTATCCCGTTAAGTTACGGCGTTTTATTAATTGTAATTGTTACTGATTTACCAATGGTTTGTGTTGTTCCACCATCTGGCGCTTGGCGAATTACTACACCAATCGGTTGATTGGCATCGTAACCTTCAACTTCGCGCACCAAGAAACCTTCTTGAACCAAAATTGTCTTAGCTTGCAACGCATCTGTTCCAATCAAGGATGGAACAGTTACCTCACCGCTAGCAATCTGTAATACAACACCACTGCCCGCAGTAATTGTTGAACCAGGTTCTGGAGTTATCTTCAAAACAGTTCCTTGCGGTTCATCAGATGGAACCGCTTCGGTAGAGGTAACAACTAATCCCACCGCAGTTAAAGCTCCTCGTGCATCAATTAATGACATACCTACTAAATCAATCGGAACAATTGTATTTCCAGGGCCATCTGAGATTGTTAAAACAACTCCAGAACCTTTTTGAACACGTGTAGTTGCTAATGGAAGCTGACTTGCAACACGATCCTTTGGAATTCTTCCATCAAAGGCACGTGAAACAGTCACTACATAATCACTAAGCAATGACTTTGCTTCGGCTTCAGTTAAACCAACAACATTAGGCAGCTGTGGCAGATTGCTTGTAGCCGTATCTGGGCGGGTGAGAAAGAGCCCACCAATAAGCAATCCAAGGGCGGCAACCGAGCTAATCGCACCGATTAATACCTTACGACGTGAAACTGGTTGCTTTGCAATCTTGGTAGTTACAACTTCGCCTGCTTGTACCTTGTAAAGATCATCCAACATTAATCCCGCTGATTGGTATCGGTCATCAGGATTTTTTGCCAAGGCAACGGTTAACAAGGTGTCGATACCTGCCGGAAGTCCAGAAACAATTGAACTTGGTAGAGCCAATACACCTGAAACATGTTGGTAAGCAATCGATACAGGTGTTTCACCGGTAAATGGTGGCTTTCCGGTCAGAACTTCATACAACAAACATCCAGTTGAATAGATATCACTTCGTAAATCTGCAACCTCACCCAACGCTTGTTCAGGGGATAAGTACTGCGCAGTTCCAACAACATTCCACGTGCTTGTAAGGGTTGCACCTAAATCAGCTAACGCACGTGCAATTCCAAAATCCATCACCTTTACATCACCATTGTCGGTAATCATGATGTTTGCAGGTTTGATATCTCGGTGAACAATTCCACTGTGATGTGAGTATTCAAGTGCGGCAAGAATTCCTTCACCAATCTCAAGTGCGCGCTTGAGCGGAACACGTTCACCTTTATGAATTAATTCGCGCAATGTGTGACCTGAAATTAACTCCATAACAATGTATGGCGCAGGTTCTTCACCGGAGTCATACACTGCAACGATTCCTGGGTGATTTAAAGCCGCCGCAGCTAACGCCTCTTTACGAAAACGTGCAACAAAGGATGGATCACGTGCTAAATCGCTGCGTAGTACTTTGACAGCAACTTGGCGTGCCAGACGGGTGTCTTCAGCAACATATACATCGGCCATTCCGCCGGTGCCGATCATCTCGCCTAATTTGTAACGACCACCAAGCAGCGAATTAATCATGAGCTGCTCCGATCATAGATGGTGATGTGGTTGATGTATTTGAAATATCTGCAATAAGTACGGTGACATTATCAGGTGCACCATTGACATAGGTTGCATCAATTAAAAACTTAACAGCCTCATCCTTATCAGATTTCTTTAAGCCGATCTTGATCTCTTTTTCTGTTAAAACCCCTGATAAACCATCGGAACACAGCAAGTAACGATCGCCCTTTTTAACCTCATACATCTGCAGAACAGGTGTTACATCTCCATCACCGCGTAGCGCTTGGGTCAACATAGAACGCTGTGGATGTTCAGCAGCTTCAGCCAGTGAGATCGCACCTTGATCCAGTAACTCCTGAATAACGGTGTGATCATTGCTTAGTTGTTCCAATGTGTTTCCACGCAGGCGATAGCAGCGCGAATCTCCAACATGAAGTAATGAGATGTACTTGTCTCGAATTAACAAAGCGGTCAGGGTTGTACCCATGCCACGTTTTTCAATCTCTTCTTCTGTAACCACAGAAATCTCTGCATCAATACTGTGTAGTGAATGCATCAATAAATCTTCAACTGAATCCTCATCAACATCAGCAGAAATCAAGGTTGGTGACAGGGTTTGTAGAACCTCAACCGCGATACGGGAAGCAACTTCTCCGGCGGCATGACCACCCATTCCATCGGCGACGGCGATTAACTGCGCAGAGACAAAACCCGAATCTTCATTTCCTTGGCGCACCAACCCAATAGCTGAGCGCGCAGATGTTTCAAAGAAGTGTGCGCTCATGGCGCTAAGAGTATCGGTGTAACCTTCAAAGGTGAAGATTTACGCCCACCGCGGATCCTCGATACACCACCCCGAGTTAACGATGGCTGCATATAAAGCGGCGATCGATGACGGAGCCGATGGTTTTGAATGCGATGTTCGTATTACCAAAGATAACCAACTACTTTTATGGCACGACGCCGATATGCAAAGAGTTGCAGGAAGCGCTGCGCGAATAGCTGATTCAACATTGTCAGATATTAAAGATTATTACCCAGAGGCAATGACCTTAGAAGAGTTGTTAATTCTTGCGCGCGATAACAAAAAAGAGTTAGCGATTGAAACAAAACATCCAGTACCAACTGGAAGTACGGTTGAGAGAAAAGTTGTAGAACTGCTAGCTCAAGAAAAACAAGTTGCAGATATTCACATCATGTCCTTTTCGTGGTTGGCATTAGAAAAGGTACGAATGATTTCTCCGAAGCAGAGCACTGTTGCATTACTGCATGACAGATTTAGTTTTGCAATGCGCAGATTTACCTCGGCGGGCAGCATTGGTCCCGGAATTTCAAGCCTCAGGAGCAACCCTCACTTATTGGAGGATCCACGCAATCTCTTTGTATGGACCGTTTATGATGCCGACGATATGCGTTTTTGCGCGAACAATGGTGTTGATGTGCTGATCACAAATAACCCGTCAAATGCGAGGTCGGTACTCGGGTATCATTAGCAAGTGAGTACATACGCCTATCTCGGTCCCAAGGGAACATTTACAGAGGCGGCTCTTAAAAAGATCACCTCTTCTAATGATCGCCTTATGCCTTATGCAAATGTCACCGCTGCACTTGATGCGGTTCGTTTGGGTAAAGCCCACTTTGCTTTGGTCCCTATTGAAAACTCGGTCGAAGGTGTTGTTGCACGCACACTTGATGAGCTCGCAACAGGTGAACCACTTGCAATCGTTGGCGAAGTTACATTGCCTGTTTCCTTTGCATTGATGATCAAAGGTGATGACAAAGAGATTTTGCGAATCGCTACACACCCACATGCAGAAGCACAGTGCCGTAACTATGTTGCCACCAATTACCCAGATGCAGAATTAATCGCAACCGCATCAACTGCAGCAGCAGCCGAAGCCATTTCACGTGGCGAGTTTGATGCAGCAATCGCAGCACCAGTTGCAGCGGCCCACTATGGTTTACGCGTTATCGCCGACAACATTGGTGACAATGTTGGAGCGATCACCCGTTTTATTCTCGTTTCAAAACCAGGCTCAATTCCGAAGAACACCGGTTGGGATCGCACCTCACTTGCAGTCTTTATAGGTATCGATCATGCGGGAGCGCTGCTGGATATCCTGACTGAGTTTGCTAAGCGCGATGTAAACCTAACTTTCATCCAATCACGTCCAACTGGTTTAGAGCTTGGCCATTACCATTTCATTATTGATGCTGAGGGTCACATCGCAGATACACCCGTGAAGGAGGCAGTAGAAAGCCTTCGAGCAATCTGCGAAGACATCAGATTCCTTGGCTCATACCCACGAGAAAAGGCAAGCAAATGATTGATATCAAGTTCCTACGCGAAAACCCAGATGTAGTTCGTGCATCTCAAAAGGGCCGCGGAGAAGATGTATCAATCGTTGACAAGGTAATTGCAATTGATGAAGTTCGTCGCGCAGCGCTTGAAAAGTTTGAAACATTACGCGCAGAACAAAACCTTTTATCTAAGTCTGTTGGCGCCGCAAAAGGTGATGAAAAGGCAGCATTACTTGAGAATGCAAAGGAGCTTGCTACCAAGGTAAAGGAAGCAGATTCAAAGCGCGCAGAGGTTGAAGAGGAAAGCAAGCAGTTAATCATGCAGCTTTCAAATATTTTAGATCCAGCAGCACCTATTGGTGGAGAAGCAGATTTTGTTGTTATCGAACATGTTGGAACTCCACGAAC
>JBDLUF010000068.1:0-6387 GCA_039805445.1 Actinomycetota bacterium
TCAAATGCTGCAGCCTTTGGATTTCCTAATTCGTTGATCAACTCTGTGGCAGCACTTGGGGCCTGAAAAGGGTATGAAATAGTAGAAAGAATCACTGTATCGATATCAGCAATTGTTAACTTCGCGCGCTTGAGCGCAACTTCGCAGGCAGCCTTAGCCATGGAAATAACGGTTTCATCATCTCCGGCAAAACGACGGCTCTCAATTCCGGTGCGCTGCTGAATCCACTCATCAGTTGAATCAATGCGATCCACAATTTCAGAGTTAGGCACTAATCGCTTCGGACGATATGTACCAACCGACAGGATGCGACTGTTTCCTACTGGTGCAACCTTGATACTCATAAGTGCCTCTCTGCAAATTCTCGTGCTGCCGATAAATCATCTGCACTCTTTAATGCAAAGGTTTCTATCTCACTTGCAGCGCGCTTGAGCAAGCCAACCAGAGTTCCGGCGGGCGGAAGCTCAATGACACCCGTAACACCAAGTGATTTCATTGTCTCCATGCATAGATCCCAACGCACAGGGTTTGCAATTTGATTAACGATGCGAGTTAAGACTTCAGCGCCATCTGAAACAACTTCGCCATCCTTATTTGAAACCACATTAATCTGAACTGGGTGAGTTGTAATCGTTGCCGCTTTTGTACGTAATGGTTCGACTGCAGGTTGCATATAAGAGGTGTGAAAAGCGCCAGCAACAGCAAGTGCGCGAACGCGCGCAGCGGCTGGTGGATTTTCAGATAGTTGAGCAAGTGCGCTTAAATCTCCGGCGGCAACGATCTGTCCTGCCCCATTGTCATTTGCAGCCACAAGGTTCAACGCAGCGATCGCAGCTAAAACTTCGGCTCGATCTCCACCAAGAACAGCTGACATTCCTGCAGGTGATGTCGCAGCAGCCTTAGCCATCTCTACGCCACGAGAGCGCACTAAGGAAAGAGCATCGCTACTACTGATTGCTCCCGAAAGCGCTGCAGCTGCTAACTCGCCAACAGAGTGTCCTGAAGTCACAGCAAAGTTTGTGAGGCCAAGTGCATGTGCACCTAAAAGAGAGGTTGCAACAATTAAGGGTTGAGCGTTTGCGGTGTCCTTGATTTCATCGGCATCGGCTGTGGTTCCTAAATGCAATAGGTCTAAATCAATGGCTTGTGACCAACTTTCGATCAGCGACTTGAGCTCTGGGTTTTCGATCCACGTACTGAGCATTCCAGGGGTTTGCGAACCTTGACCTGGAGCGATGATTGCGAGCACAGCCAAATGTTAGTGGTGCTTCTTACTTACTATCTAGTACGAGACACCAACCACACAAGCACGCTGTGTTCTGGAACTTGAACCTTCGCAGCTGGTGCAGCAATTACCGGTTCGTAGGTTTCAACCTTTTTAGATGCATCAAAAATACATCTAAATGTTTCACCCCAACTTGCATCTGGCAAAGTAAAAGTTGTTTCTTCACTGGAAGAGTTGAGCATCAGCAGTAAACCCTTATTTGGATCTGCTTCAACAAAGACTGTGATGCTTCGCTTTTCTTCATCACGCCAGTGGTCATCACTCATCTCGTTGCCGCCTAAAGAAAACCAAGCGATATCTTTTCTATTGGTTCCCTTATCAACAGCGCCAGTAAAGAACTCAGAAGCAACATCTGCTAAATAGGTTTCACGAATCTGAGCTAATGACTTAACAGCGTTGAGAATGTCTGTCTGATTGTCATTGAGGTGCCACGGTAGCGCCCACCCACCATTGAATGCAGCCTCGCTTAACTTTGAATCTTTAATCGGTAACGAGTAAGCATTGTTAGAACCATTTTGAGTCCGGCTGACCTCATCGCCCATATTGAGCATCGGAACACCGGATGACAACATCAAAGTTGCAAGTAATGATTTCTTAAGTCGATGACGAATCTCTTGTATCTGTGGATCGCTACTTTCGCCTTCGTGTCCAACGTTCCATGACCGGTTTGAATCATTGCCATCGGCGTTGTTTTCGAGGTTCGGTTGATTTCGCTTTTCCTTGTAGCTGACCATGTCATGAACAGTGAATCCATCGTGTGCGGCAACAAAGTTAATTGATGAAGTTGGACCTCGATAATGGAAGATATTGCTTGATCCGCTGATGCTCGCTGCGATATCTGAAACGCCTTCGCCGTATCCTCGTGCTAAATCGCCAAGCCAGAATTGGCGCACAGAGTCTCGGTACGCATCATTCCATTCCCGCCATGGATGCGGAAAATCTCCTAGTGAGTACCGAGAGATGTCCCAAGGCTCAGCAATCATCTTGAAGTTACGCAGCACTGAATCGGCGCCAATCGCTGCCATGAGAGAAGAGTTAAATGCGCTGTTACTGGTGTACAAAGCGGTTGTTAGATCAAAACGGAAACCATCAACGCCGACAACTTCGATCCACCAACGCAAAGAGTCAATGATTTGTCGCACGGAGTGTGGCTTACTTGCTGCAAAGGTATTGCCACAACCCGTTACATCTACATAATTTCCATTGGCATCCTGCCGGTAATAAGCATGCCCATCGATACCTTTATAAGTAAGGGTTGGTCCACCAACGCCACCTTCGGCGGTGTGGTTATAAACAACATCCAAAATGACTTCGATCCCTGCAGCATGCAGTTGATCTACCGACCATTGAAGTTCCGAGATCGGATCTGATGTTGCTGCATACTCCTTGTGAGGTGCGGTAAACAACAATGAGTTATAGCCCCAATGATTTTTGCGTCCTCGACCATGGATCGTTGGCTCGGTAATAGATTGTGCAATCGGAAGTAATTCAAGTGCGGTGACACCGATTGATTTCAAATGCGCGATGGTGCTGGGATGACCAAGAGCTTTATAACTTCCGCGTTCATTCTCCGGAATCTCTTGATTAAAAGCGGTAAGACCCTTCACATGTGCTTCATAAATAATGGTCTTTGCCCATGGAACTAAAGGCCGATTAACTTCACGAACGGCATGATCGGTAACAACTGAATACGGAACCTTTCCTGCACTGTCGCGTGGATCTCGTTCATTTAAATCACCAGCGCCTAAACCATCATGAGCAACATGGCCATAAATCTCAGGACAGTAAGTGACCTCGCCATCAATGACATGGGCGTAGGGATCGAGCAGTAACTTGGCGGCGTTAAAGCGAACACCGTATTCAGGAATCCATGGACCATAAACGCGGTACCCGTACCGTTGACCTGGACGAACCCCGGCAAGGTAGCCATGCCAGATAGGTCCATTGCGATGAGACATTGCAAAGCGGGTTTCTACCAACTTGCCATTGACCTCATTAAAGAGGCACAGCTCCACGGCATCGGCGGCGTTGCTCCAGATGGCAAAGTTGGTTCCACCATCTGTCACGGTGGAGCCAAGGGTGCGGGGATCTGCAGGAAGCATGTCGGTATCTTGCCGTGGATGGGGGCAAAAGGAGGGGTTTTTGAGTGTGATTGAGGTAGCCAATTAGGGTTACTCACCAGTAACCTGTGGCTATGAAAATCGCCGTTTGCGTAAAGCAGGTCCCAGATTCATGGGCTGAAAAGAAGATGGTCAATGGAATTCTTGATCGTGAAAATGTTGATGCGGTTTTAAATGATCTTGATGAGTACGCTGTTGAAGAAGCGCTGCGTATCGCAGAAGCCCACGGTGGAAATGAAGAGGGTGGCCCACACACAGTTACCGTCATTTCCATGGGACCAGAGCGCGCAACTGAAGCGGTTCGCAAAGCATTATCAATGGGTGCCAATGATGCGATCTTGGTCAGCGATGCAAAGCTTGCGGGTGCAGATGCGCTCGCAACATCTGCAGTTCTTGCAGCAGTCATTGAAAAGGGCGGATTTGATTTAGTTATTTGTGGAACAGAGTCAACCGATGCACGTATGAGCGTTGTTCCAGCGATGTTGGCTGAGCGTTTGAATGTTGCACAGTTAACCTTTGCCTCAAAGGTTGAGGTAGATCCTGCAGCACAGAAGGTTTCTATTACACGTGTTACCGAAGCTGGCGTTGATGAAATGAACGCTGCTTTTCCATGTGTTATCTCAGTTGTTGAAAAGATTAATGAACCTCGTTACCCATCATTTAAGGGAATCATGGCGGCGAAGAAAAAGAGTATTGAAAGTAGAGATTTAGCTGCAGTTGGCGTGACTGTTGATTCAGCATGGTCACTAGTTGCAGATTCATCACCACGTCCACCACGTGCAGCCGGAATCAAGGTCAGCGATGATAATTCAGCTGATCAAATGGTTTCATTCCTAGCAGAAAAGAAGTTGATATGAGCAATGTATTGATTTTGGCTGACTTTGTAAGCGGTAAGGCCACGAAGACAAATACTGAATTAGCAACAGCTGGTGCTCGTATTGGCGAAGTCACCGCAGTAGTTCTTGCTCCTGCAGGAAAAGGTGCAGCGATGGCTGCCGAGATCAATAAGGGTCCGGTTACAAAAGTTGTCGTTGTTGAATCAGATGCCTTTGTTAACAATGGCGTTGCTGCCGTTGCTGATGTCCTTGCCCAAATTATTGCTGCGCAATCACCTGCTGCGGTCTTGATCGCATCACATGCATTTGGCAAAGAGGTTGCTGCTCGCACAGCGGTTAAGAGCGGTTCAGGAATCATCACAGATGCGGTTGATGTCTCTGCAGATGTAACAGCGACCCAACTTGTTTTCGGTGGATCGACAACGGTTCACTCAAAGGTTTCTCATGGAACACCAATCATTACCGTTCGACCAAACTCAGTTGATGCACAAACAGCTGCTGCAACACCTACCGTTGAAACTCTTTCACTACAAGTTTCAGATGCATCGAAGAAAGCAACTGTTACCTCATCACAACCTCCAGTTCAGGGTGGTCGTCCAGAGTTAACAGAGGCGAACATCGTTGTATCTGGTGGACGTGGAACAAATGGAGATTTCTCTGCTGTCGAAGGTTTTGCTGACTCATTAGGTGCAGCTGTTGGTGCATCACGTGCAGCAACTGATGCGGGTTGGTACCCACACTCTTATCAAGTCGGACAAACCGGCAAAACAGTTAGCCCACAGCTCTACGTTGCATGTGGAATTTCAGGAGCGATCCAGCATCGCGCAGGAATGCAGACAAGTAAGACGATCGTCGTGATCAATAAAGATCCTGAAGCACCGCTCTTTGAAATCGCAGATTTCGGCGTTGTAGGAGACCTGTTTGCCGTTCTACCGAAGGCAACGGAAGGCGTTAAAGCCCACAAGTCATAGACTTAGGCCCGTGCCTTCTATCTATGTAGACCATGCTGCAACGACACCACTGTCGCCTGCCGCATTTAAGGCGATCACCTCTCAACTTCAAGAGCTGGGTAATCCTTCGAGTCTGCACACCCATGGACGCGCAACCCGTAAAGCGTTAGAGGATGCTCGTGAAGCAATTGCACAACAAGTTTCATGCCTGCCCTCTGAAGTAATTTTCACCGCCTCTGGAACAGAGGCAAATAACATCGCGCTTAAGGGTTTGTGGTGGAATGGAAAAGCCCAAGGCAAAAAAGTTGTAGTTATTTCCGCAGTTGAACATCATGCGATTTTGGATCCTGCCCATTGGCTCGAAACCCATGAAGGTGCTGAGGTAATCCAAGTTCCGGTAGATGTTCATGGGGTTATCAATTTAGATTTTCTCAAAGATTTGATAGCGAAGCGATCTGAAGAAATTGCAGTTATTTCAATCATGCACTCCAACAATGAAACCGGTGTCATGCAACCAATTCAAGAGGTTGTTGCAATAGCTGGAAAAATTCCGGTGCACACCGATGCGGTGCAGAGTTTCAAGAAGGTTCTACTGTCATACAAAGATTTAGGTGTGACCGCGTTGACCTTGAGTGCACACAAAGTCGGAGGCCCGCTTGGAATCGGCGCATTAATTTTGCGTCGAGCATATGAGATTCCAGCGCTGCTTCATGGCGGGGGACAAGAGCGCGAAATTCGAAGCGGCACTTTAAATGCACCGAGCATCGTCGCTTTTTCGGCCGCTGCAACTGAAAAGTATCCAAGCAATGAGGTTCAAACTCTGCGAGATAATTTTATTAAAGCGATACATCAGGAAATTCCAGATGCATATGTCAATGGCGAAGCAAGCCAACGTTTGCCTGGCATTGTCAATGTAACTTTTCCCGGAACTCAAAGCGACACCTTGTTGCTTCTTCTAGATAACGCTCATGTGTCAGCTTCGACTGGATCTGCATGTAGCGCAGGAGTTCATGAGGCAAGTCATGTACTACTTGCGATGGGCCATACCGAAGCGACCGCTCAATCCTCACTTCGCTTCTCATTTGGAGCCGCTTCTACGCAGGCAGATGTTGATTTTGTAATGTCAGTGTTGCCCGATGTAATTAGTACAGGACGGGCGGCACACCTTAAATGAAGTTAATCGCAGCGATGAGCGG
>JBDLUF010000069.1:0-6119 GCA_039805445.1 Actinomycetota bacterium
GACATCTCTAAGTCACTCGGGCTTGGCTTTGCGAACTCAGATGATGATCTAACAAATTATGAGCGCATGAAGGGCAAGGTAAGTGATGAACTTAAGTCACACTTCCGCCCTGAATTCCTCAACCGTATCGATGACATCATCGTCTTCCACCAGTTGACTAAGCCACAGATCATTCAGATCGTTGATTTGATGCTTAAGAACCTAGATGATCGTTTGCAGGCAAAGGACATGGGCATCGAGCTCACACCTGCTGCAAAGGATCTTCTTGCAGAGCGTGGTTACGATCCATTGTTAGGTGCACGTCCTTTGCGTCGAGTTATCCAACGCGAGATCGAAGACTCATTGTCAGAGCGCATCTTGTTTGGTGAGCTCAAGGCTGGTGAGATCATTGTTGTAGATGTTGAAGGTGTCGGCGCAGAAGCTGTCTTCACATTTAAGGGAGCACCAAAGGCTTCACTGCCTGATACTCCTGAAGATCTTGCAGAAGCACCTACAGCTTAATTAACTTCCTAGTTTTTTAAGTGCATCTCCGCTAACGCGATACACAGTCCACTCATCCATGGGCACTGCGCCTAAGGATTTGTAGAAGTCGATGCTTGGTTGGTTCCAATCCAGAACCCACCATTGCAATCTTTCATAATCGCGTTCTACGCAGATCTTTCCCAACTCTTTAAGGAAAGCTAAACCATAACCTTTGCCGCGGTAGGCGGGATCAACGTAGAGATCTTCAAGGTAGATACCTGGCTTGCCTACCCATGTTGAGTAGTTGAGGAACCAGATAGAGATTCCAACTACCAGGCCGTTATCTTCTGCGACGTGGCAGAAAGCAACTGGATTGTCACCAAAGATTGTCTCTTCGATCTGTCGGATCGTTGCCTTCGCCTCAAGTGGTGCTTTCTCGTATTCAGCTAAATCTTTAATTAACTGATGAATACGAGGAGCATCTTCTTTGCGGGCGTAACGAATCATTGCGGAAGTCTATAGCGGTTACGGGGGAGTCTTTGAATAAGTAGGTCATCAGCCAATGTTTTCAATGCTTTTTCGACCTGAGATTCATCGGGCCACAGCTTCTTTATCGCTGATTCTGTTAATGATTCATTCTCGCGCAGTGCCTGAACAATCGTTCCGCGGCATTTGCGATCGGTTCCGTGCCAATCCTGTGATTTTCTCACTAAATCTGTTTTTGGATAACCATTCTTACGCCATTGGCACTGACCAATGATCGGACACAGCTCACATGTTGGATTCTTTGATGTGCAGACAAGTGCACCTAGCTCCATCGTTGCCGCAGCCCATACATGTGCATTCTTTTCCGGAAGTACAGCTAGCCGTCGTGCTTTTTCGCGCGCAGTCGGTGCAGGCTTTGGATGCTCTTCTCCATCAATTGCACGAACAAGTAAACGTCTAATGTTTACATCCATAACCAAGGATCGTTGTTCAAATGCAAAGGCTGCAATCGCAGCGGCGGTGTACTCACCAATACCGGGGAGCAGTTGCAAGGTCTCTTGATCCTCTGGAACTTTATTGTTGAAATCTTCAGCGATGATTTGTGCAGCAGCATATAAGCGAAGTGCACGACGTGGATATCCAAGACGTCCCCAAGCGGTGATTACTTGTGCAGGTGTTGCCTTTGCTAAATCTTTAGGAGTTGGCCAACGCTCCATCCATTCATGCCATTTAGGAAGAACGCGATTGACTGGTGTCTGTTGCAACATGTACTCGCTGACCATGACACCCCACGGAGTTGTATCACGCCATGGCAGATCTCTTTTGTTTTTCTTAAACCAGGCAAGAATTGGTTTTTCTAACGAACTCATTCCCCGGTGATTTTTACCCGTTTTAGTGCGGCATCAAGACGTGAAACCTCAACGATCTCCATGCCATCGATCTTTGTATCTGAACCAGTTGGAACTAATGCACGCTTAAAACCAAGGCGGTACGCCTCTTGAAGTCTGCGATTTACACCGCTTACCTTGCGAATTTCACCCGCCAATCCAACTTCACCAATAGCAACAAGATCTGCTGGTAGCGCAAGTCCCTTTGCTGCAGATGCCACAGCTAAAGCCAGGGCTAAATCAGCGGCGGGCTCTGTCATTTTCATGCCACCAACCGTTGCCGCATAGACATCTCTTCCACCAACACGAATATTGGCGCGAAGTTCAAGAACGGCAAGGGTCATAGATGTACGGGCAGAGTCCAAACCTGAAACAACTCGGCGTGCATTTCCATAATCATTTTCTCGCCCTGCAGAAACGAGTGCTTGAATCTCCGCAAGTAATGGGCGACGGCCTTCAAGGGTAACGGTGACACATGTTCCAGGGACAGGTTCGGCGTGACGTGATGTAAATAAACCAGTTGGATCTAGAACAGATTCGATTCCGGTATCACTTAGATCAAAACAACCAACCTCATCTGATGCACCAAAGCGGTTCTTGATTGCACGGATTAGTCGAAGACGTGAGTGACGCTCTCCTTCAAACTGTAAAACAACATCAACGATGTGTTCTAGCAAGCGAGGGCCTGCGATAGATCCATCCTTGGTTACATGTCCTACGAGAAGCAATGTGATGTCACGATCTTTACAGATACGAATCAATGCGCCTGCAACTTCACGTACCTGCGTTACACCACCCGGTGCACCATCTGCTGCCGAGCTACCAATTGTTTGAACAGAGTCGATGATTACAAGTTGTGGTTTAACCGCATCAATGTGGGCAATGACCGCACCAAGATCTGTTTCAGAGGCGAGAAATAGTTGAGAATCAATAGCTTTAATCCGCTCTGCGCGAAGTCGTACCTGCGATGCAGACTCTTCACCGCTGATATACAAAGCAGGAATTCCCTTTGCTGCGGTTTGTGCAGCAACAGAAAGCAACAGCGTTGATTTACCAACACCAGGTTCGCCAGCAAGCAAAATCGCTGCTCCTGGTACTAATCCGCCGCCTAGAACACGATCTAATTCAGATACTCCAGTTGCACGTGCATGTGCAGCGGAAAGATCTACATCGCCAATAGGTGTTGCTTTAGCGGTTACATTTCCGGCAACAAGTGAAAGTTTTTTCGGTGCTGCGATCTCTTCAACCGCACCCCATGCCTGGCATTCTCCGCAGCGACCAACCCATTTTTGGGAGGTCCAACCACACTCTGTGCAGCGGAATGGATCTTTTTCAACCTTGGCCATGAGGTAACCCTATGACAAGGGGCTGACTATTTCTTCTGGGCAGCCAATGTTGCTGGATGCTGAATGATAAATAGTGGAAGTGAGCGTGCTGCAGAATCGCGAATGTGTTCCATTCGGACATCACACAAGCGTGCTAACTCGGCGTATGCATCCTTGCCCATCAAGAGCTCAAGTTCATACTTGTTGGAAATGTACACAGGCTCTGTTCCGACGTGAGCATCGCTATTGCTTGTGCAGTACCAATCGAAATCTTCCCCACCATCGCCCCATGCAAGACGCTCGTACTCACCAATTACAGTCACTGAGTATTCACGTTCGCCATATTCGCGTGTTTCAAAGCTACGACGCAATGGCAACTGCCAGCATACATCGGGCTTTGTGTCTGCAAAGTGTTTTCCATCGCGCTGTGCAACATGGTGCAGCACGCAACCAAATGATCCAGTAAAACCTTCTGCTTCATAGCCTTTACGGTTGAGAAAAATACAACCATCTTCGACGCGACGAGTTTTGCGTTCGCCATCTTCATCTTTTTCTGAAATACGTAGATCTCCACCAGGCTTCTTAGGACGAGCCTCGTTGTAGAACTGCCACATTTCTGGAGTCAGATAAGCAGCGGCTTTGATAGTGCGCTCCTCATCAGCTTTGTCGGTGTACATCGCACCTTCAGTGCAGCACCCTGAGTTTGGCTGACTCTTAAAGACACCTTGGCAGCCATCGCCATAAATACAAGTCCAATAGGAAGTTAACCAAGTGAGATCGCACTTAAAAATTGTCTCTGCATCATTGGGGTCAAAAAACTCAACCCAATCACGCGCAAATCCTGCTTTAACTTCTGACATAGTCGCAGAGCCTACAGGCATAAAGGATAGACTTCATACATGAATCAGCAATCAAAGGTTGCCGTTATCGGTGCCGGTGTTATGGGCGAGGCCTTAATAGCCGCTTTGATTTCATCTGGTGTTAACCCAGATCGCATTACTATCTCTGAGAAGCGAGAAGAGCGTGCACAAGAGCTAATTTCGAAGTATTTGATTAAGGCAGCGCCATTAACCTCAAATGTTGCTGATGCAGATGCCTTGTTGTTGGTTGTTAAGCCACAAGATATGGCTTCGGTTTTAGCGGAGATTAAGGGCTCAATCAATCCAACTTCTGTTGTGGTTACCTTTGCTGCCGGCAAGACAATCTCATTTATCAGCAATGGTCTTGGAACCGGCAATCCAGTTGTTCGAGTTATGCCAAATACTCCTACCTTGGTTGCACAAGGAATGGCAGCAGCATCAATGGGTGCTGGTGTCACACCTGCGCAACGTGAATTTGTACTTGGTTTTCTAGGTGCAACAGGAAAGGTCATTGAAGTAACTGAAGATCTGCAGGATGCGGTAACTGCAACTAGTGGTTCGGGACCTGCTTACTTCTTTGCTTTTGTTGAAGCCATGGTCGCAGGCGCTAAAGAGCTCGGGCTTTCAGATCAAGATGCGACAACTCTTACGATTCAAACAATCGTTGGTGCTGCAAAGTTACTGGATGAATCTGGCAAGAGTGCAACAACCTTGCGCGAAAATGTAACTAGCCCAAATGGAACTACTGCTGCAGCACTTGCCTCATTTGGTAATGACAACTTGAATTCAATGGTTGCTAAGGCGATGAAGGCGGCCCGCGATCGTTCGCAGGAATTAGCGTGAAACGCTTACTTTCCTTTGCTGTAATGGCTTCACTTGTTTTAACTCCAATCGCACACTCTGCTCCCAAGAAGATCTCGGTAAAGCCGTTGCAGTTACTGACAACTGTTGGAACCCCAGATGAGGTAAGCGGGGTAGTGGCTTCAGGTAAATCAGTAATAATCTTTGGAAGCAAAGCAAGTAAAGCGTATGCACGTGCGATTGACACCACCGGTAAAGAGTTGTGGAACTTATCCCTGGATCAATCAGCAGCATCCATTGCAACCGCAGCAGCTGTTGATACTGCGGGCGATATCTGGATCGCTGGTACAACACCTCTAGCTTTAGGTTTAATTCCACCAACTCCTGCTGCAACGCCAGTAAATCCTGATAACGCAGTAGTTCCACCAGCAACAACGGTAGGTAATTTACAAGCTGTAACGATTTGGAAACTCACCGCTGCAGGCACGTTAACTTTCACCAATACTCTGCCAACAAGTTCAGTGTTATTTCCTACCTCAATCTCGGTTGATCGCAATGGTGCATCCATTGTTGGAATCATCGGCAATGAAAAAGGAAGTGCAGGCTTTTTAGTCAATACTGATAAAGCTGGGGTATTTGGAAAACTTCTTCAAATTGGTGCTGTATCAACAACGGCCGATGCTGTGGTGCGCCATGGTGATGGAAGTTTTACCGTTGCTGGTTCTAGTAGCGAAACTCTGGCTGGAAAAAAAGTTGCTGGTTTAACAGATGGAATTCTGATCAAAATTTCAAAGGCGATGAAGATTACAAGTGTTGTTCGTAGTTCAGCTGTAAAAGGCAAGCGAATCTGGAATAGCGCTTCATCTACATTGCTCTTAGGTGGAGAAGTTGTTGTTGGCGCAAAAAGTGAAACCGCTATTACAAAGTTCTCATCAACGTATGTACCAACCTGGACTTATCGATTTCCATCAACTGGTCCAGCAATGACAGCTGGATCAACATATGCAGTATTTATCTCAACTGGTGCAACTCCTCAGCTCAATTGGAATCCAAAGGCGGCAAAACCTCTGCTTTTAACCTTTGATGCAAAAGGCACCATCATTGCGGCCGATAGCGGGCCATTAGGGCAGAAGGAAGTGCTGGGAGCCCTAGTTTCCAAGGAGTTAGGGCTCTTGGTGGTCACATCAAGCGCAGATGCTGTTTCGATTTTTACCCTCATTCCGCGGTAACCTAAACCCCCGCACACACAGTGCGTACTTTAGAAATGAGAGCGTGACATATGGGTTCCGTAATTAAGA
>JBDLUF010000070.1:0-6112 GCA_039805445.1 Actinomycetota bacterium
AGTTGGCGCTTTAACTTCTGGATATTCAATAGTCAATGGCTTCTTGAAGATGGTTGAGAAGGTAACCCAAAACCCCTTCATCGCACCAAAGAAACCAACTGATGGAGTTTGCTCTACTTCATAAAATTCAACATCGTTTATGCCAAGATCTTTTGGCTTTAACGGTTCGAGGTTTTCAGCCACGGTCGCCTCCTGTGTTTTTTGAGACATTAATAGTTGAAACCTCCATAGGTAATGAAGGAACAGCAAATGAAGGAGCCGCCTTGTTGTCACCATCGGCAACAGTAGCTTCCTTTTTCTTCTTAGAGTTTTCAAACCCAATATTAACCGCCATGATTAGCACGACCACCGTACTTGCAAAGGCGATTACTACGGAGCGTGGAGCTCCCTGTAGTGAGAGAACGCGTAATGTTGCAACTACCAAGATCCAAAGAATTGAAATTGGAATCAAAACCTTCCAACCAAACTGCATGAACTGGTCGTAACGAAGACGTGGGAGTGTTCCGCGTAGCCACACAAAGACGAAGAAGAATGTAATTACCTTGGCGAAGAACCACACCGCAGTAAACCAGCCACCGAGCCAAGCTTCAGTAAAGCCGAGCCCTGGCGGCGCTTTGTAACCACCCAAGAATAAAGTTGTTGCAAGTGCTGAGACAGCAACAATATTTATGTATTCAGCAAGGAAGAAGAGAGCAAATTTGAGTGATGAATACTCGGTGTGGAATCCACCTACGAGTTCACCTTCAGCTTCTGCAAGGTCAAATGGTGCGCGGTTAGTTTCGCCAACCATAGAGATTGCATAGATCGCAAATGATGGAAAGAGAACTACCGCGTACCACCATGAAGATTGAGCAGCGACGATCTCTGATGTTGACATAGAACCTGCATAAATAAAGACCGCAACAAGTGAAAGCCCCATAGCGATTTCATATGAAATAACTTGCGCACTTGAGCGAAGTCCGCCGAGCAATGGATAGGTAGATCCAGAAGACCATCCTGCTAAAACAATTCCATAAACACCAACTGAGGCAACAGCCAGGATGTAAAGAACTCCGACCGGTAAATCAGTTAATTGCAATGCGGTCTGCTTACCGAACAAATTAACTTCTCCGGTTATTGGAATTACCGCAAAAGCCATAAATGCTGTTGTTGCGCTAATGATCGGAGCAATAACGAAAACAATCTTGTCTGCTGCTGTAGGGATGATGTCTTCCTTGAGCGCTAACTTCACACCATCTGCAAGTGCTTGAATCAACCCAAATGGACCCACACGGTTTGGTCCTGGGCGTTGTTGCATACGCCCCACAAGACGTCGCTCTCCCCATACCGCCAGCAATGTCAAGACCACGCACCCTGCAAATACCAGTAGCGCTTTGACGAGAATGAGCCAACCTGGATCTGCTGCAATTAGTTCTGCATTTGTCATGCCTTCACCACCGTAACTACTGCGCCATGTGCAACGCCTAGGTTTACCAACAATTGAGAACCACGTGAGTTACGGGGTGCCCACACAGCATCATCATGAATATTTTCAACCAACGCTGAAAGTGTTACCGAGCCGTGTGCCGTTGAGATCTTTAGCTGATCTCCATCGACAACACCCATTGATTGAGCACGCTTTGGAGAGATCACAGCAACTGTTCTGCGAGCTGTTCCAGCTAGGTGCTCTTCGCCCTCTTGCAAAGTTCCAAGATCCAACAAGCGGCGCCATGAAGTAATCAAAGCTTGATCTCCATTGAGTGCAGGTCGTGATTGTGCAGAAACCTTATTGAATGCTGCGCGAGCACCATCCCATGCACCAAGAGATGCAATCTCCTTAGTCGCTGCAGTTACAGTTCCAAGGTTGAGTGAGATTCCCATTTCATCGGCGATCATTGAAAGAATTCTTAAATCGCTGCGATTCAGTGAATCAGCAACCGCCGCATCAAATGAGCGAGCACGACCTTCCCAGTTAAGGAAGGATCCAGATTTTTCTGTAACCGCTGCAACTGGCAGAACAACATTTGCACGTGCTGTTACCGCACTTGGTGCGATTTCAAGTGAGACAACAAATGCTTTCTCCATTGCAGAAAGTGCAGCTTGGCTATTGTCGCCATCGAGTGGATCTACTCCACCAACAACAAGTGCGCCAATCTGTCCTGCATGTACCGCATCAATAATCTGTGAGGTTGAACGACCAACTTCAGCTGGAATTGAATCTGTATTCCATACAGCTGCGATATCAACACGAGCTGCAGCATCAATTACTGGACGACCACCAGGCAAAAGATTTCCAATTGCTCCAGCTTCGATCGCACCACGTTCACCAGCGCGACGTGGAATCCACGCAAGCTTTGCACCAGTTGAATCAGCAAGTGCGGCAACAGCGCTCAGTGATCCTGCGCTTTCAGCTGCGCGCTCTCCGACAAGGATTACCGACTTATCGGTCAACTTCTGTGAAGCAATTGCTGCAGCTTCTTGTCCAGGGGCAACCTTTACAAACTCAGCCTTGAGCTTGTCTACCGCAATAGATTCCTTCGAACCGATTGAAACTACCTTCAAAGCACGCTTGCGGAACTGCTTATTGATACGTAGGAAAACAATTGGTGATTCTTCTTCTGGCTCAAAACCAACTAGAAGAACTTGATCAGCCTTATCAATATCGCGGTAGGTAGTTGATGATCCAACAACACGTGATGCGATGAATTCACGTTCTTCATCTGATGACAGACGTGAGCGGAAATCAATGTCATTGGTACCAAGTGCAACACGTGCAAACTTGCTGTATCCATATGCATCTTCAACAGTTGCACGACCACCAACAAGAACAGCGGCCTTTGCAGATTTAAGTCCTTCTGCAGCAACAGCTAGTGCTTCTGGCCATGATGCTTCAACAAGTTCACCTGATGCGTTACGGATCATTGGAACTTTAAGACGATCTACCGCGGTTACATACTTAAATGCCCAACGACCCTTATCGCAGTTCCACTCTTCGTTAACTGATGCATCTTCTCCAGCTAGGCGACGCAAAGTCTTTCCGCGACGAACATCTGTGCGCATATCGCAACCAGATGCACAGTGCTCACATGCAGATGGAGTTGACACTAAATCAAATGGACGTGCGCGGAATCGGTATGCCGCGCCAGTAAGTGCACCTACTGGACAGATTTGAACTGTGTTTCCAGAGAAGTAAGACTCGAATGGTTGGTTCTCGTAGATACCAACTTGCTGCAATGCACCGCGCTCATTCAGAGTAATGAATGGATCGCTAGCAATCTGTTCAGAGAAACGTGTGCAACGAGCACAGAGAACGCAACGTTCGCGATCGAGAAGAACTTGAGATGAAATATTGATTGGCTTTTCAAATGTGCGCTTAACACCTTCGAAACGTGAAGAGCCTTGACCGTTACTCATCGCCTGATTCTGAAGTGGGCACTCGCCACCCTTGTCACACACTGGGCAATCAAGTGGGTGATTAACAAGCAAAAGCTCCATCACTCCACGCTGTGCTTTTTCAGCGACAGGTGAGGTTAATTGGGTCTTTACGATCATTCCTGGCTCTACCGGAATTGTGCAAGAAGCTTGTGGCTTTGGAAATGCGCGGCCATTGATTTCAATGTCGACGAGACATTGACGACATGCACCAACTGGATCTAGAAGTGGGTGATCACAGAAACGTGGAATCTGAATTCCAAGTTGCTCCGCAGCACGAATAACAAGGGTTCCCTTTGGAACTGATACTTCAAATCCGTCAATTACGACGGTGATCATCTCTGAAACTTCAGTACTCACTTATGCACCTGCCCCAACAAATAGTGTTGATGCAACAGGGTCAAATGGGCATGCGCCATTTGTAAGGTGTGCGATGTACTCATCGCGGAAATACTTGATTGAAGATGTAATTGGACTAGTTGCTCCATCACCAAGTGCGCAGAAAGAACGTCCCATGATGTTGTCACAAAGATCTAGTAACTTAGCAAGATCTGCTTCAGTTCCCTTACCTTCTTCAAGATCACGAAGGATCTGAACTAACCACCATGTACCTTCACGGCATGGTGTGCACTTTCCACATGATTCGTGCTTGTAGAACTCAGTCCAACGAAGTACTGCACGAACAACGCAGGTCGTTTCATCAAAGATTTGAAGTGCTTTGGTTCCGAGCATGGAACCTGCAGCGGCAACACCTTCGTAATCCAAAGGAACATCAAGGTGTGCATCTGTAAATAGAGGTGTCGAAGATCCACCAGGTGTCCAGAACTTCAACTTATGTCCTGGGCGAACTCCACCTGCAAGCTCCAAAATCTCTCTCAATGTGATTCCGAGTGGTGCTTCAAACTGTCCAGGGTTAGCAACATGTCCTGACAGCGAATACAGAGTTGTTCCCTTGCTCTTTTCAGTTCCCATTGATTGGTACCACTCGGCACCATTCATAACAATTGCTGGAACAGCTGAGATTGATTCAACATTGTTTACAACTGTTGGACGTGCATAAAGGCCTGCAATTGCAGGGAAAGGGGGGCGTAAACGAGGCTGTCCGCGGAAACCTTCTAATGAATCAAGAAGGGCGGTTTCTTCACCACAGATGTAAGCGCCTGCACCAACATGGAGAACAACATCGATTCCATTTCCAAGAATTCCTGCTGCATATGCATCGGTGATAGCTTGATTCATGCGACGAGCAACATGTGTTACTTCTCCGCGAATATAAATAAATGCATGCTTTGCACGGATTGCGTGACAGGCGATGATGCATCCTTCAACAAGAACATGTGGGTTAGCCATAAGCAACGGCATATCTTTACAAGTGCCTGGCTCTGACTCATCTGCGTTAACAACTAAGTAGTGATCCTTGTTATCGCCTTGTGGAATAAATCCCCACTTCATTCCTGTTGGGAAACCTGCTCCACCACGACCGCGAAGTCCTGAATCTTTAACAAGTTGAATAACCGCATCTGGATCCATTGTTAACGCTTTTTCAGCAGCCTTGTATCCGCCATGACGCTTGTAACCTTCAAGAGTAAAAGAGTCTTTTTCATCCCAGTGTGCGGATAAAACCGGAGCTAGCTTTGTCATTACTTGCCCTCTTTCGAAAGTTTCAAACCAAGCAATGTTGGCTCTCCTGCTTGAACACCTTCGTGTGCAAGTCCATCATTTAATCCTGCAAGAACCGCAGAGGCTTCTTTGTATGTAACCAAACGATTAGGTCCACGAGTTGGTGGCTTTGGATTACCTGCGCGCATTGAATCGACTAGCTCTTTTGCAGACTCAACTGTCTGGTTGTCGTAAAACTCCCAGTTAGCCATAACAACAGGTGCGTAATCACATGCCGCGTTACATTCGATGTGCTCCAATGAAACTTTTCCATCAGCTGTAACTTCATCATTACCAATTCCAAGGTGATCCTTGAGTGAAGCAAAGATTGCATCTCCACCCATGACTGCACACAAAGTATTTGTACAAACCCCCACGTGATACTCGCCTACCGGAGTTGGCTTGTACTGGGTGTAAAAGGTAGAAACAGCAGTGACTTCAGCGGCTTCTAGCTGAAGCAGCTTCGCAATGACTTCGATTCCTTCATTGGTTACATACCCAGCCTTTGATTGAACAAAGTGAAGCAGAGGCATGATTGCAGAACGAGAACGCGGATAACGCTTAATAATCGAATCCATGACTTGTAGATCTTCAGTTGAAAATGCCATTAGCGATCAACGCCTCCCATAACTGGATCGATCGAAGCAACAGCGCCAATAATGTCGGCGACCATTCCGCCTTCGCTCATTGCAGCTGTTGCTTGCAAATTATTAAATGATGGTTCGCGGAAGTGAACGCGATATGGCTTTGTGCCACCATCTGAAACGATTGAAGCGCCTAACTCTCCGCGAGGGGATTCGATTGCTACATATGCCTGACCGGCAGGAACATGGAAACCTTCTGTAACAAGTTTGAAGTGGTGGATCAAAGACTCCATTGATGTGCCCATGATCTGGCGAATGTGATCAAGTGAGTTACCAAGTCCATCGCCACCGAGAGCTAGCTGTGCAGGCCAAGCAATCTTCTTGTCAGCAACCATAACTGGAGCACCTTCAAGCTTTTCTAACTTGTCAACGCACTGTTCGATAATGCGAAGTGATTG
>JBDLUF010000071.1:0-5975 GCA_039805445.1 Actinomycetota bacterium
CTTCTTATCTTGGTAAGAGCGGCGAACAGGCACTGAATGAGTTGACTGAAGCAGGCTTCACCGTTGAAGCAGGATATGCCTTTAATGAAACTGTTCCAGAGCTTGCTGTTATCTCGCAAAATCCAGCTGGTGGGGCTAATGCAAATAAGGGTGGCAAAGTTACGATCTTGATCTCAAAGGGACCTCGTTATACATACATTCCAAAGACCGTAATTACCATGGAGGCGGTTGCTGCTAAGGAGATGCTTGAGTCCCTTGGTTTAAAGGTTAAGGTTGTTTCAATTGGAAATAACAAGAAAAAGGTTGTGAAGAAAGTTTCGCCTGCGGTCAACACCAAGGTAAAACGTGGCAGCTTGGTGACGATTACCGTAGGGTAAGCCAATGCCTACACCAGTTAAGAAACCTCGTATCGGTGCCCACACCCCTACTACTGGTGGAATGGCAAAGCGATCAATCGCTTACGCACAAGAAATCGGTGCTGAAGCGATTCAAGTATTTGCATCAAGTCCCCGAACATGGGCGATGCCAGAGGCAAAACCAGAGCTAGATGATGCTTTTAAGATCAAGGCCGCTGAGCTTGATATCGAAACTTATGTTCATGCTCCCTTTTTAATTAACTTAGGCTCTCCAACAGAGGCAACATACTTAAACTCTTTAGCCTCTACTAAGTATTCATTGCAACGCGGGGCAGATATTGGCGCGCTTGGCGTTGTTATTCATACAGGCTCTGCCGTCGATGTTAATCACGTTGAAAAGGCGTGGAAGCAGATACATGAAGGCATGATGCCTATCTTGAACGCACTTGGTGATGATGCTCCGTACTTATTATTAGAGCCAACAGCTGGACAGGGTCAAAGCCTGGTCAAGAAGTTAGATGATCTCGAAATGTATTTGAAGGCGCTGGAATACCATCCGAAGGTTGGCATCTGCCTGGATACCTGCCATGTCTTTGCTGCAGGACATGACATCTCAGTTAAAGGTGGGATGACAGCAACAATTGATTTGCTAGTCGAAATCGCTGGAATCGAACGTTTCCAATTGGTACATGCCAATGATTCGATGGATGTGTGCGGCGCCCTCAAGGATCGCCACCAAAATATTGGAGATGGCCACATCGGCGTAGATCCATTTAAAGAGCTGCTATCCCATCCAGCGGTTGCTAACGCTCCACTAATTCTTGAAACACCAGGTATGGAGCCAGAACATGGCAAGGAAGTAGCGTTGCTGAAGAAGTTGCGCGGCTAATGTCTGCTCGCCATCAACTCCAGCTCAAATTAGCTCCATGGGCTTTGCTCTCAGTAGCGGCAGCCTGGGGCTTTGCCTTCGTCGTGATGAAGGATGCGATCCAACGACAAAGTGTCAACAACTTTCTTTTCACCCGCTTTACCCTTGCCGTCGTCGTAATGCTACTTATTAGGCCGCAGACTGTTAAGCACTTCAATAAGGATCTTTTGCAGCGTGGATCATTAGCTGGAGTTTTTCTAGGTCTTGGCTACATCGCCCAAACTCTAGGTCTGGAGCGCACAGGTGCTGCGATCACTGGTTTCATTACAGGTTTGTATGTAGTTCTAACTCCACTACTTGCTTGGCTCGTATTAAAAGAGAAAATTACTAAGTTTATTTGGTTCTGCACCATGATGGCCACCGTCGGTTTAGGCCTTCTCTCCATTCGTGGTTTTTCCGTTGGAATTGGTGAGATGTTTGTTTTGGCAAGTGCTTTCTTATTTGCCGCTCATATCATCGCCTTAAGTAAGTGGTCTTCTGGACGTGATGTGTACGCCATGACTGTTGTACAACTTACGATGTGCGCAATCTTGTCTGGAGTTGCATCAATTCCTGGTGGCTACTCAGCTCCTCCAGATACAGGTGTTTGGGCGGTCGTAGTCTTTACCTCTGTCTTTGCAACAGCAATCGCCTTCATTGTGCAAACTTGGTCACAGGCACATATGAGCGCAACCAAGGTTGCGGTGATTTTGACGATGGAGGTTGTCTTTGCAGCAATCTTTGCGATTCTTTTCGGCGGCGAGAGATTGACGCTTCAAAGCGCATTAGGTGGAGTTTTAGTAGTTGTTGCGATGTATTTGATTGTGCTGAAGGAACAGAAGTAGGCTGGCGACATGGCAATTGACCTTCGAAGTGACACGGTAACCCGTCCATCAGCTGCAATGCGTGAGGCGATCGCTAACGCACCAGTGGGCGATGATGTTTACAGTGATGATCCAACGGTTAACTCACTAGAAGAGCGCGTTGCCGCAATGTTTGGCAAGGAAGCTGGTCTGTTTACTCCAACTGGATCACTTGCAAATCAATTAGCTATTCGCATGTTGGTAAACCCCGGCGAAGAGTTAATCGCAGAAACCAACAGCCACATTGTTCGCGCAGAGCTAGGCGCTGCAGCTGTCTTTAGTGGAATCACAACGCGCACATTTCCTGCTAAAAATGGCTTGCTTAAAGCGGCAGATGCCCTTGAAATTGCACGCCCCAATAGCGGCCCATACCTGGTTTCAACTACCGCAATTGCAGTAGAGAACACCCACAACTTTGGTGGCGGAACTGTTCAGCCGATTGCAGAGATTGCAGCCTTGCGTAAAGGTGCAGATGATCTAGGCCTTGATTTGCACTTAGATGGCGCACGAATCTGGAACGCACATGTTGCATCCGGTGTTGGTTTTGCTGAATATGGAAAGTACTTCGACACAATCTCGGTCTGTTTATCAAAGGGGTTAGGCGCACCTGTTGGTTCTGTAATGCTTTCTACCAAGGAACGTGTTGCGAAGGCACGTGTGTGGCGCAAGCGTTACGGAGCTGGAATGCGCCAAATTGGTTTGTTAGCAGCTGGCGCGCATTACGCACTGGATAACAATATTGATCGCCTAGCTGAAGATCACCGTCGTGCTCAAGAGCTTGCACAAGCAATTGCCGCTGTTGATTCATCATTGATTGACCCAACAACGGTTCACACAAATATCGTTGGTTTAGATCTTGCAGCTCTTCCGAATACCGCCGCTGAACTTGCTGCACGTTGCAAGGATGCTGGTTTATGGATTAGCGCACTTGGTCCAAAGTATGCACGCTTAGTGACTCATCTTGATTTTGATGATGCTCAGTGTGCTGAGGCTATTGAAATTTTAAAGAAAGCCCTCGTGGCTTAAGAGCCACTGCTTCTTATCTACACCGTACGCGTAATTTCCTAGCGCTCCCCCGGTTTTTACAACGCGGTGGCAAGGAACAACCAACATGATCGCATTGTTTGCACATGCACTTCCAGCTGCGCGAACCGCTGCAGGGCTGCCAGCTTTTTCTGCTAAATCAGAATACGACCAGGTTTTTCCTGGTGCAATCTTTCGCATAGCTTTCCAAGCAGCTTGAGAAAAGGCAGCCCCAGGTTGGCGAACCTTGATTCCATTAAGCGCTGTTAAATCTCCATCAAAGTAATCATTTACAAGATCTGAGATAACGGGAATTGATTTAACAATCTGAACATCTTTGCCAACTTTAAAGGCGGAAACTGTGGAAAGATTTGCGCCGATCAAAATTTGATCATCGGCAAGTAAATTGAGTGTGCCTACAGGGGTCTTGTGAGAAGTAATGAAAAGTGGCACGCGCTAAAATTAGCGATCGCGCAACATTTCAGCAACTAAGAAGGCAAGCTCCAGGGATTGAGCGTGATTAAGACGTGGATCGCACGCTGTTTCATACCGTGAAGCAAGATCCTCATGTGAAATCTCTTCGCCGCCGCCAACACACTCGGTGACATCATCACCAGTTAATTCGATATGTACTCCACCAGGATGTGTTCCCAATGATTTGTGAACTTCGAAGAAGCCCTTTACCTCATCCATAACATCATCAAAGCTGCGGGTCTTGTAACCAGTTGGTGCCTCGTAGGTGTTTCCATGCATTGGATCGCACACCCACAGCACCTTTGCGCCAGATTTTGTAACGCCATCAACTAGCGCCGGCATGATTTCGCGGATGTTCTTTGCACCCATACGTGTAATGAATGTGATTCGTCCAGGCTCGCGATTTGGATCTAACTTCTCGATCAAAGCGAGTGCATCTTCTACCGTAGATTTTGGTCCAAGTTTGATTCCAATTGGATTGCGAACCTTTGAAGCAAAATCAACATGTGCGCCATCTAGTTGACGTGTGCGCTCACCGATCCAGATGAAGTGTCCTGATACATCGTATGCATCACCGGTACGTGAATCGATGCGGGTTAAAGCCTTTTCGTACTCCATGATTAACGCTTCATGGCTGGCAAAGAAATCAACTGATTTAAAGCTTTCAGGATCTACTCCTGCAGATTTCATAAATGCTAATGCGCGGCCAATCTCATTAGCCATCTTCTCGTAGCGATCGCCCACCTTTGAATCGCGGATAAAGCCCTTATTCCATTCATGAACCTGGCGAAGATCTGCAAAACCACCTTGAGTAAATGCGCGAACTAAGTTCAGGGTTGCAGCAGATGTGTTGTACACGCGAACCAAACGATGTGGATCTGGTGTACGAGCAGCCTCTGTGAACTCAATATCGTTTACTGCATCTCCGCGGTAGGCAGGAAGCTTTACATCCCCACGGGTTTCAAAATCACTTGAACGAGGCTTTGCAAACTGCCCCGCCATACGACCAACCTTGATTACTGGAAGGCTTGAGTAGTACTGCAATACAGCAGCCATTTGAAGAATAGTTTTAATACGGTTTCTAATTGAATCTGCGGTAGCTGATGCAAATGTTTCTGCACAATCGCCACCTTGTAACCAAAATGCTTTTCCTTCTGCAGCGAGCGCAATTCGAGCTTTGAGGTCATCGCACTCACCAGCAAAGACCAATGGAGGTAACGCTTTAAGCTCTGCTACCGCTGCCTTTACTTGTGGACCATCTGGTCCACCTGGCCAAGTTGGTTGCTGGGCAGCAACAAGGCCAGGTGTGAACAGAGTGTCTAACTTCGTGCTCGAATTCGAGTTCATTGGAGAAGTGTAGAGAGTTCAAAGGTCATTGCGCGGGGCAATTATCCGAAGAAGATCTCTGATTCCTTGTATAGCTCTAGCGGAACTGTCTTTAGCTTCTCAGTTGCTGTTGCTAGCGGCACACGAGCGATATTTGTGCCGTGAAGTGCAACCATCTTGCCCCAGTCACCTTCATGAGCAGCTGTGATCGCATGGAGACCGAAGCGAGTAGCCAAGACACGGTCAAATGCTGTCGGAGTTCCACCACGTTGGATGTGTCCCAATACAGATGTACGTGCTTCCTTGCCTGTCTTCTCTTCAATCTGACCAGCTAGCCAGTCACCGATACCTGAAAGCTTCACGTGACCAAATGAGTCAAGGGTCTGATCCTTAACAACCATGTCACCATCTTGAGGAATTGCACCCTCGGCGATAACGATGATTGGTGCGTAGTGAGACTTGAAACGAGACTCAACCCATTCACATACCTTGTCGACAGAGAACTTCTGCTCTGGAATCAAGATACATGTCGCGCCGCCTGCAAGACCAGAGTGAAGCGCGATCCAACCTGCATGACGGCCCATAACTTCTACGATCAATGCACGGTGGTGTGATTCAGCTGTTGTGTGTAGACGGTCAATCGCTTCCACCGCGATGTTTACAGATGTATCAAAACCAAATGTGTAATCGGTGTTGTTCAGATCATTATCGATCGTCTTTGGAACACCAATCACCTTGACGCCAAGCGCATCAAGCTTTGTTGCAACACCAAGAGTGTCTTCTCCACCAATTGCGATCAACGCATCGATGCCAGCCTTCTCAAGGTTTTCCTTAATCTTTTCTACGCCACCCTCGATTTTGAAAGGGTTGGTACGTGATGAACCAAGAATGGTTCCGCCGCGAGGCAAGATTCCACGTGTTGTTTCGATGTTCAAAGGCATGGTTAGACCCTCTAGAGGTCCCTTCCATCCATCACGGAAACCAACAAACTCGTGACCGTACTCTTTTACACCTTTACGAACTACA
>JBDLUF010000072.1:0-5910 GCA_039805445.1 Actinomycetota bacterium
CCAACAACTGCGCGTTATAAGACTTTGTTGCTGCAACTGCAAGCTCTGGGCCTGCCAAAAGAGGAAAGTGGTTGTGCGCAATAGTCGCTAATGGCGAGCTGGAATCATTTGTCATGGCAATGACATAGGCATTTGCCTGTCGAGCAGCGGTTGCAAACTTCACCAAATCAGGTGACTGTCCGCTTTGACTGATGGCAACGATCAAGGTGTTTGCGTACTTGAGTTCTGAGTTATAAACGGTTACCGATGAAGGTGAGGTAAGGCCAACAGGAAGTCCAATTTGAGTTTCAATCAAATACTTTAAATAGTGAGCAGCATTGTCAGATGTGCCTCTGGCCAGGATAAGTACTGATTGAATCTTCTCTTCAACTAAAACATCTTTTACTGCCTCAAATGCTTCCCTATTTTCAATAATTGCCTTGAAGACTTTTGGGGTTTCAGCAATCTCTGAAGCCATAATCGCACCTAATGAACTCATGTGCCTATCTTCCCACAGATTTTGAAGTAGTCTCTGCCCATGGCAGTCCAAAAAAAAGCTGTGCCAAAGCACATAGAACTTCGCGAAAAACTTCGGAGCCGCTTCCAACGCATGGCTCCGAATTCAATGATTCCCTCTGCCAGAGAACTTGCAAAAACTTACAAAGTTAGTGCGATGACGGTTCGTCAGGCTTTGGTCGCGCTCCAACAAGAAGGCATGATCCATTCGGTTTCTGGAGTTGGAACTTTTGTTTCAGATCACCGCATGTCAAAGCGCCTGACCTTTGTTTCATTTAGCCAAGAGGTAATCGAGCGTGGAATGAAGCCAAGTTCATCGATTGTCTCTGCTATTAAAACATCTGTGAAAGATCCAATTGTGGCTGAATCCCTCAATATTTCGGTGGGAGATCCCGTATACAAAGTGGAAAGAGTCAGATTTGCTGACAAGATTCCTATGGCCCTTGAGGAGTCCTATATTTCGGCTGAACTGATTCCGGGCTTACTAGATGAAAACCTGTCAGAGTCGCTTTATGAGATTTTTAGAAACACCTATGAAAAGCCTGTTACTAGGGCTGAATGTGTGGTCTCTCCTATAAATTTAACGAAACGTCAGGCTGATCTCCTAGATACAGATGTTAGATCTGCTGCATTGAGTTTTGTTGTTGTCGCGTACGATGCACGTGGACGTGCGTTAGAACGATGCAACTCAATCAAGCGTGGCGATCGTTATGACTTTAAGTACAGCATTCAGGCGGAAGGCTAAAGAGCCTGCTCAATAAAATGCTTTGTTAACAAATAAGGATTGGTAATGGCAGTTCCTACACAAACCGCCCACGCCCCATTTGAAAAGGCACTCTTTACATGCCGAGGGGTAGAAAAACCACCTTCAGCAATTACAGGCACACTAACGACACTTGCAATCTGCTGAACGAGATCGAGGTTTGGAAGTCCCGTTGTAGGAACATTGGTGTAACCATTTAGTGTTGTAGCAATCGCATCAAAACCCAAAATTTCTGCGTTTTTTGCATTTTCAAGCGAATCAACATCTGCCAGCAATGGAATTTTTGTTTTCTTACGGACTTCTTTAAAAAACTCTTCGAGAGTTACTCCCCCAAGTCGTGACCTTTGCGTTGCATCTACCGCCACAATGTCAGCCCCGGCCTGCTCTAGCGCCAATACATCAGCTACTGTTGGGGTTATGTAGACTTCGGAATCCTTGTTAAAGCTTTTTACCAACCCAATTACGGGCACTTTTACACTCAGAACTACACGCTTAACATTCTCTATTCCTTGTGCACGAATAGCGCGTGCACCAGCTAACTCAACAGTAATTGCCTGAGCGGCAATAAACTCAGGCGTGTTCATCGGAGTACCTTCGGAAGCTTGGCAGGAAACCACCAGCCCATGTCGAAATAGTTCAAAAACAGGCGCGACGCCAGGAGTGTTCTGTAATTGTTCCGTTACCAAAATACACCCCTAACCCTCTTGACTTTCCCGAACCATACTATAGTTTTTCCTCACTGGTCTAGAGCGGTCAAGTACCAATCCAGATCGTCACCTCACTAGCGTCATTTTGACGGGTAAGAAGGAGTAGAAATGCGTATTAAGAAATCCGCAATCGCATTGGTCTCAGCGCTCAGTTTGGTAGTCGGCTTGGCCGTGCTTCCAACAGCTAACGCTGCAACGACCGTAAAGATGGTTCTGTGGCCAGGGCCTGAAGGCGATGCAATGCAAAAGGTTGTAGATGCTTACAACTCTTCACAAGGTAAAAAAGATGGCGTCAACGTCAAAATGATTTTGTTGAGTCGTGACAACACCTTTGCCAAAGAAGCAGCGCTTATGAAGGCGAAGTCATCTGAGTATGACATTTACTTCACAGCTTCATATCTTGTTGGACAACATGCACCATATTTGTCAGATCTCAAAGGGGTAAAAGACAGTTTGTACCTCAAAGCATCTGTTAATTCTTTGAAGGTTGCTGGAAAGCAAAAGGCTCTTCCTCTCGATACAAGTTTGCATTTCATGTATTACCGCAAAGATTTGATCTCAACTTTGAATGCAAATGCAGCAAAGTATTCTTCAATTGCAAAGACTGTACTTGGAAAAGATTTGAAGCCAAATACTAATCCGGCTACTTGGAATTGGGATGATGCATTAGCAACTGCTGCATTCTTTACACAAAAGTACAATCCAGATTCTCCAACTAAGTATGGGTATGCACTACCTGCAAAAAATCTTCTTTACAACACAATGATCTGGAATGATGTTCTTTGGGGTCTTGGTGGAAACTGGCTTAAGGGTGGAAAGCCAAATCTCAATACTCCAACTGGTAAGGCTGCAATCGATGTGTATAACACCATTTACACAAAGGGTCTAACTTCACCAGAGTCATCACAATGGGAGTATGCAGAGACAAATGCAGCACTTACCTCAGGTAATGCAGCAATGGCTCTACAGTGGAACGCTGCTTATTCAGAGTTGAGCACAACTGGTGCAACTAAGGATCAAGTAGGAATCGCTCCACCTCCAGGCAAGGGACCACGTACTCACGTACATGCACTTGCAGTTGGCCTGAACAAGTACAGCAAGAACCAAGCAGCATCTGCGAAGTGGATGTCATACCTTGCAACAGTTCCTGCTATGAAGACATATGCGACTGCTGGCGGAGTTCCATCAATGCCGTCAATTCTCCAGGGCATGGTGGCTACTAACGCTTCATTTGCAAACATCATTGAGTACGCCGGAAAGTTCGGCTACTCAGAGTCTGCTGGTCCACGTGAGTTTGATATCTATGCAGCACTTGCAGAGGTACTGAGCCCAGCATGGTCAGGACAAAAGACTTCAGGAGATGTTGCAGCAGCAGCTGATGCAGCTATCAAAAAACTTCTGAAGTAGTAATTTTCAACTTAAGGGGACAAAGTTATCTAGTGGCTGTTGAGATATACAGCCACTAGATTTCTTTTTTATTATGGATTTGGGGAAAAATGAGTACGACTTTCAACCGTGAACGTAAACTTGCAGGTTGGATTTTATCGACCCCACTCTTAATTTTGTTAGCTGGACTTCTAATTTGGCCCATTTACCTAGGTTTCAAAACTTCCATCACTCATGATGTACTCAGTGAATTTGAAACATATCCAGCTGGTTTTGAGAATTATCGAGCAATTCTCACAGAGCCTAACTTTTGGAGCTCCATTCGCTTCACGCTTATCTTCGCCTTAATCGCAACGATCATTGAACTCGCACTTGGCTTTGCGATTGCGCTCCTATTTGATCGTAGATTTCCTGGCAAACGAGTACTGTTTTCACTGATGCTCGTCCCGATCATGATTGCACCATCCTTAATGGCGGTCATGTTTCGACTAATCTTGAATGAGAATATTGGAATAGTTCCTGGGATTCTAAATAAAATTGGCCTCACATATTCAATTTTTGACCAAAATAATGTTTTTACCTCACTTATTATCCTGGATGTTATTGAATTTACAGCCTTTACATTTCTGCTTTCGTATTCGGCACTTCAAAATATGCCAGCTGAAATCTATGAGGCTGCCGCTATCGACGGTGCTAATAAGCGGCAGACACTATGGCGAGTAACTCTTCCTATGCTGAAGCCTGCATTGGCTATTGTGTTTCTGCTGAGAATTCTCGACTCAATTAGGACCTTTGATTCAATTTATATTCTGACGGGTGGCGGGCCGGGGACGACCACGCAAACTGTCGGTATCTACATTTATAAGACCGCATTTATCTACGGTGATTTTGGGTTAGCGGCATCGGCAGCAATTGTTCTCGTGCTCTTACTGGCGCCATTTATGCCATCAATTATTAAGCAGTTTAACCTTGGAACTGGAGACTCAAAATGAGGTCAAAATGGCTCACCACTTTTTTTGCTTCCTGTGTGGTTTTCGTTTTTCTAATTCCACTTCTGGGTGCGATCTATACGTCATTTCGGAGTGATGCTGCCATCGCATCGGGTCCTTTTGTCTGGGAGTTTGATTCGGATTTCACTCATTACAGAAATGCATTGGGAGCAGCTGGCTATGACTTTCCCAGCTTTTTTAGAAATAGCGTTGTAATTTCACTTGGTACTGTCTTATTAACTGTTGCTGTTAGTTTCCCAGCGGCGTATGCAATAGTCCGCTTGGGCTTTGGTGGACCCTGGTTGCTTCGTCTTGCCCTTGCCCTTCGCATCACCCCTGCTATCTTCTTCGTGATTCCCTTCTACAAGCTATTTACGGCTTATCAATTGATTGATAGACCACTCGGGTTAATCCTCGCAAACACCTTTATCAATATGACTCTTGCCTTACTCGTTTTTTCAGGCGCAATAAAGGAAATGCCGTTAGAGATCGAAGAAGCTGCAGCTGTAGACGGTGCATCTATTTGGACGACTTTACGTCGAATTGTGTTCCCCTTGCTTGGACCAGGCATGGCGGCTGTTGGGGTATTGACCTTTTTGTTCTCATGGTCCGACTATCTTTTTGCAGTGGTTCTCACATCGAGTGAAGCAACCCCAGTCACCGTTGGTGCTGCTAATTTTGTGACATCGTACGGGGTTCGATGGGGAGATATCTCAGCCGCAGTCTGCCTTTCCATACTTCCACCACTAGTATTTGCAACAGCAGCACAAAAGTTCCTGGTTAAGGGACTCTCTTCTGGTGCCGTAAAGGGGTAAAGATGCTGGTAGTTGATCTTGGTCAGTCTGGCTCAAGGATTCGTCACCAAGGTGTAACTTCACAATCTGCTCGAGGAAAACTAAACGGCGAAAGTGTCCTGCAATCACTGGAAGCTGTATTTTCTGAGCTTCCAAAGATCTCTGTCAACAAAGTGGCGCTTTCTTGCACGGGATTTAATGGAAAAGTCACCAACTCCCATCTCTTTGGAAAATTGTGTGAGAGATACTTTGGGTCTACATCGGTTGCAGTCATCGATGATGGCTTAGCTGGCTTTATCGGTGCATTGAATGGTCGCAACGGTGTCGTGCTATCAATTGGTGGTGGGGTTGTTTCTGTCGGTGGTCGCAACGGCAAATTCGCCCATCGCGATGGCTTAGGCAGCACCTTTGGCGATGAAGGTGGCGGATTTTGGCTGGGTAAAAATGCAATCACAAAGGCTTTAGGCATCCGTCAAGGTCGTGGAGATGATCAGGAAATGCTTGACTATTTCACGTCTCAATGCGAAGCCTACGATCAATTAACTGTTAAGGACAGTTCAGAGGCTGCAACCCTTGCTATTCGAACCGCTAAGAAAGTTCTAGATGCTGCCGATGCCGGAGTATCAACTGCAACAGCTATTGTGGATGAAGGTGCTTACCTGCTTGCACAAACCGTAGTTGCTACTTGGTATGGATGTGGTGGAGCAAAGGCGGATTCGCCTGAGATTGTTATTCAGGGTGGTCCAGCACGTAACACTTCTTACTCGACAAAGATC
>JBDLUF010000073.1:0-5847 GCA_039805445.1 Actinomycetota bacterium
TTTATGAATAAGGCAACGCAAGAGTTTGAGTACATCATTATCGATATCGGCTCTATTTCAGGTTTATCAAACCGTTTAACTGATCGACGTTGGACATCAATTGTTACGACATGGTGCTGTGATCAAGCAGATGAGTTAATGATTGTTTCAAGAGCAGATCATCTTGGGCATTATCGTTTGACCCAAGTAATCGCATTAATTCAGCAGACATCGATTAGAGCTAACTTGAGTTTTACGCAGAATATGAAATCTGCAGGCAAACGTGGTGATGCTGAAATGGCACGTTTCTTAACCGCGACAACTGCGCTCAAGCCGATTCGTGTTCGAAGCTTGAAGGAAGAGAGCAGATCAGTCATGGCGGCAGAGGATGAACATGCGACCTTGGTAGAGACCAATGAACGCTCAAATCTGCGTAAAGCGATCGCAGAATGTGCCCGCGAAATCACTTCTTGAGATCTATTACTATGGGTGAATGCGCGCTTACCTTCCCATCAGTCATAAGGAGCTTGAAGCCTTTGTACTGAGCAAGAGCATTGATGCTGATGAGGTATTTGCACCAACCCAAGCCTTTGTTGCCGACAATCTCGATTGCGATGAGGAGGAGCTTGAGTATTTGCTCTCGGTCGCGGCGGGTGAAGAGGCGTTAGAGCTTCGATTATCTGAAAAAGCTCCAGGGATTGTTTTAGCTTTTGAGATAACTGAGGAACAGATCGCTGAAAGTTACGAGGATTCAGTTACCTTGAAAACCGCATTGCCATGGGAGCAGATTCAATGCGCTCTTCTGGCTTTTCAGGGCGATGATGAACTTGTGTGGTTTGCCACCCAAGAGATCGAGATCCACTTGGCGGAGTGGAAGTAACCATGTTTCAACTAGAAAAATTGCTTGGCGCGCGAACAACAATCACTATTGATCAAGCCAATCGCATACGTGCCTTAGTTGCCGACTGGCAGCTTCTAGCTGATCTTTCCTTTGCAGATTTAATTTTGTGGGTACCAATTCGCAAGGATGTTTCAATGTGGCCTACTGGTCACATCGCAGTTGCTCATATTCGTCCCACCACGACATCAACAGTTTTTATCAATGATGTTATTGGAGATGAAGTTCTGTGGGGAGCAAAGCCTGGTATTGATGAGGCACTGTCTGGTGATGAGATTGTTAAATCCAGCGATCCAGAAAAGATAGGGGAGATGCTGGTAAAGGCCGAGACAATTCCCGTTACCTTTGAGGGTCAAGTGATTGCAGTTATTTCTAGTCATAGAAATGTTGAACACTCTCGTGGCTCTGGAAAATTAGAAACAAATTATCGCGAAGTTGCACAGCACCTGTATCACATGGTTGCCCAGGGTTCATTTCCATACAAGGATGCCGGAACACTATTCGAACCAGTCCCACGTGTCGGTGATGGATTAATTCGTTTAGATGCAAACTCAGCAATCTCATTTGCAAGCCCTAACGCAAAATCTGCATTTTCTCGCATGGGTTGGCGTGGAGATTTAGAGGGACGAAACTTAGGTGAAGTTGCAGAACAAGTTGTCACCGCATCACCTAATGCATCTGAAGAAGGTGTTCGATCACGCCTCAATGGCAAACAATTACAACGAGTCGAAATTGATAATCAAGGCGCAACAATTGATTTATTAGTACTGCCGTTGATTAATGGTGATGACAAAACTGGTGCGATAGTGCTGCTGCAAAATGTTACTGAATTACGCCGTCGTGACCGCGAGCTGGTGACAAAGGATGCAACTATCCGCGAGATTCACCACCGTGTGAAAAATAACCTTCAGACTGTTTCTGCGCTGCTTCGCTTGCAATCACGACGCATCGAAGATCCAGCAGCGGCAGCGGCCCTTGATGAAGCGGTTCGCCGCATCGCATCAATCGCGGTCGTCCATGAAACCCTGTCCAACAGCACCCAAACAACAGTAGCCTTTGATGAAGTTCTCTCTTCATTAGTCACGCATGCGCTAGAGCTAAGTCCCCGTATGGGTGAACTTCAGATCGAACGAACAGGTGAAATTGGTTCTTTAGAATCTCGCATCGCAACACCGCTGTCCTTAGTTGTTACAGAACTTATTCATAATGCACTTGAACATGGGCTAGCAGAATCAGGAACCCATTTAACGATTGAACTTCAGCGTTATAGCAATGAGGGTTTAGTAACAATCTCTGATGATGGAGTTGGATTACCTGAAGGTTTTGATTTAGTGAGCTCTTCTAACTTGGGTCTACAAATTGTTCGCACACTGACAGAGAATGAATTAAAGGGTGAGTTGAAATTGGAATCAACTGAAAAGGGAACGCACGCAAAGTTGCGCTTCCCACTTTAAATCTGGTTTTGCTGCTCCATTAAGCGAGCGCGATTACGTGCCGCACGACGCTTCAGTGCACGACGTTCATCTTCTGATAAACCGCCCCACACGCCAGCATCCTGACCGCTTTCTAGTGCCCATGCCAAGCAAGGCTCTTTCACGATGCAGCGATTACAAACCTTTTTCGCCTCTTCGATTTGAGTAAGGGCTGGGCCTGTATTTCCGACTGGGAAGAAAAGCTCTGGATCCTCATCGCGGCAGGCTGATTGATGTCGCCAATCCATCGCATGTCTCCTTAGGGAAGTAAGACTCATTTACCGAGTAAAAGTTGTAATACACACAGTTGTGCGTGCAAGGTCTTAATTGTCCCCTGTGCAGCGGCGTTATACAAGGATGAACGGGAAAGAGTTTTGGAAATCAGGGTGATCTATCTCAAGTGCCCCCGACAGGAATCGAACCTGTGCACCTGCCTCCGGAGGGCAGTGCTCTATCCCCTGAGCTACGGGGGCTCATTGGGCAGTATGAAGGTTATCAGCGGGTGCGAATAAGTGTGCATACTGCAACAATTCACGCATGAACTCAATCGCATACTTTGCAACGGGATGTTTCTGGGGCGCAGAACGTCGCTTCTGGCAGATGGATGGCGTCATCGAAACAAGTGTTGGTTACATGGGTGGTATTCGCCCAAATCCATCATACGAACAGGTGTGCACAGGAGTCACAGGGCATGCAGAGATGGTCAAGGTTCTCTTTGATCCTACAAAGGTTTCATATTTACGTTTATTGCAAGAGTTCTGGACGATGCATGATCCAACTTCGTTAAATCAGCAAGGCGGAGATATCGGAACCCAGTACCGCAGCGCGATTTACACAACGACTCATGAGCAGATGCAGGTAGCGCTCGCTTCTTGTCAGATGTATCAGGAGGCGTTAACCGCAGCTGGAATGGATCGAATCTGCACCGAAATTCTTAGCGCAGAAGGTGTCGAGTATTTCGAAGCCGAGGAGTACCACCAAAAGTATTTGCGAAAGAATCCCAATGGTTACGATTGCCATTCAAGCACGGGTGTTCCATACCCAGAAACGGTTTCTAAGTAATGAGCGAAAAAGAGTATCCAATTCAGATTGATGAAACTGAGTTAGCAAATCGTTTAGATCCATTGTCATACGAGGTGCTGCGCAACGCTGCAACAGAACGTCCCTTCACCGGCGAGTACACAGACACCGACAAGGTCGGCGTATACAAGTGCAAAGCGTGCAGCGCTGAATTATTCAGAAGTGAGACCAAGTTTCATTCAGGATGCGGATGGCCATCTTTTTATGCGCCAAGTGCAGATGATGCGGTTGAATTAATCGAAGATAGATCACTATTTCCACGAGTGCGCACAGAGGTTCGTTGCGCCGCTTGTGGCTCTCACCTAGGACATGTCTTTGAAGGCGAAGGGTATGAAGTACCGACAGATCAACGCTGGTGCATCAACTCTGTTTCTTTACTGCTTGAGGAACGCTAACCCTTACAAAGAAAAGGTTGGGTACTCATCTGTAACTAGTAGCAGGGCATAACCAGCTACTCGGTTCCAGTAAGCGATAGTTCCAACAACACCTTCTGCGCAAAACTCTGGGTAATTTCCTGTAAACAAGACGCTAAACCATGCAACCAGGGTTAAGAAGGCTGCATAAATAACATAGACGATTCCGACTAGGTACAAAGGCAGTGCAAGGAACCACTTCACAAGAGGTAACCAGCGATTGAGCTGCTTTGCATCGACCTCTGGGAAGGTCACGCTCACAACATCATTTTCTTCAATCGATGGATACTCATCTGTAAGTAGTAGAAGGTAGGCATCCAGACGTGTTTGCAGCGAAAGTAGCGCTTCATTGAAAGCCAATACATAACTTGGATAAACCTGGCGAAAAACAATTGCGAGTCCTGCTGGAAGTGCTAACAATCCAGCGCCGTATGCGCTCCAATTGTCACTTGAAAAATCAGATGATGGCGCAAAAGAGGCCACGAACAAGAAAACCGGGACTACGAGAATGATGCGAAAAAAGGCGGTCAGGCGATTTCGCTCGGTCAGTGATACATCGATCTGTGTCTCAATTTGATTGCTCATGCCGCCTAATGTACCTCTGATCCAGTCGCAGTATTGCTAATTGCAGCACCTTTGCCGTATTTTTACAGTTGTTACAGAACTTCTTGCAGTATTTGTTGCAGTCCTACAGGTGGAGGAGGTGTTGAAATGGCCGGAATTAAAGAGGTTGCACAAGAGGCAGGCGTTTCAACCGCAACGGTTTCACGTGCGTTGCGTGGACTTCACCATGTTAATCAACAAACTCGCGACAAAATTATCGCCGCAGCTGAAAAACTTAATTACCCGTTAACCTCTGAGCGCCAGAGTCCAGGAAATGGACGTACAAACTCAGTTGGCGTCGTTGCTCCTTATATTTCTCGGTGGTATTTCTCGCAGGTAATTAGCGGGGCAGAACAAGCGTTGCGTGAAGCAGGACTAGATCTACTTCTTTACAACTTTAGCCAAATGAAGGGCCGCGAACGCCTTTTTCAGCATCAACTGCTGAAGGGTCGCGTAGATGCATTAATTGTTATCTCACTTCCACCCACTGAAGAAGAGTTTGATTCAATGCTTTCTTTAGGAATTCCGATTGCTCTTGTCGGAATGGATCATGAAAAGTGTGCATCGATCAAAATCGATGATGTCGCAGGTGCTAGAACTGCTACACAGCACTTAGTAAATCAAGGTCATAAGAAGATTGGATTAATGTCTGGACGACCAGATGATCCATTTAACTTTTCAGTCCCACAAGATCGACGCAAGGGATTCATGCAGGTTTTAGCGGAAAATGGTTTGGAGTGGTTGCCATCTCGCGAAATCCATGGAGATTTCACCATGCACACTGCATCACGTGCGATGGATGATTTATTGGCACGTCCTAATCGCCCCACAGCAATATTTTGCGAATCTGATGAAATGGCGATGGGAGCGATGCAAGCATTACGTCGCCATGGCTTACGAGCACCAGATGACATTTCAATTATTGGTTTTGATGGACATGAAATGGCAGAGTTTTCAGAGCTCACAACTATTGAACAACCAGTTACCTTGATGGGAGAAATGGCTGCATGGTCCATCATGGAGCGATTGCGTAAGCCGGTTGTAGATCCGCCATCACTAGTACTACCTACAACCCTTGTTGTTCGTAACTCCACCAGACGCCTTTCACCTGAAGAGCAAGCACTCTAAGAGCTTTAGCCTGCTTATAAAATTAGGCAATTGCAGGTAGCCTTGCAGGCATGAGTGATCATTCAGTCTCAGCGCCTAATTTGGCAGAACTCCAGACCCATCGCAGTGAAAAGTGGCGTGGCTTTGCCTCTGATGTTCTTCCACTACCTGTCGCTGAGATGGATTACCCAGTTGCCCAACCAATTCGTGATTTATTATCTGAAATGGTTGCCAAATCTGATCTTGGTTACCTTGGTTCTATTCCAGAATTAGGCAAAGGTTTTGCACACTTTGC
>JBDLUF010000074.1:0-5804 GCA_039805445.1 Actinomycetota bacterium
GCTGAGCTCCTGCTGCAAGGTTGCGAAGTCCTTCTTTAACCATTGCTTGTGCAAGAACAGTTGCTGTTGTAGTTCCATCACCTGCGACATCATTAGTCTTTGTCGCAACTTCCTTAACCAACTGAGCGCCCATGTTTTCTGCAGGATCGGAAAGTTCGATCTCTTTTGCAATTGTTACACCATCATTTGTAATGATTGGTGCACCAAAAGATTTAGCGATAACTACGTTACGACCCTTAGGTCCAAGCGTTACCTTTACTGTGTCAGCAAGAATGTTGACACCGCGCTCCATGGCACGGCGTGCTTGCTCATCAAATTGAAGGCTCTTTCCCATTTACTTCTCGATTACAGCGAGAATGTCGCGAGCTGAAAGAACAAGTAGATCTTCTCCACCGTGCTTGATTTCAGTTCCGCCGTACTTGCTGTAAAGAACTACATCGCCAACCTTGACATCCATCGGAACGCGTACGCCATCATCAAAGCGACCTGGGCCTACTGCGATAACAGTGCCTTCCTGTGGCTTCTCTTTTGCTGTATCTGGGATAACAAGACCTGATGCTGTTGTTGTCTCAGCCTCATTTGTCTTGATAACAATGCGATCTTCTAGTGGCTTAACTGCCATGGTGTGCTCCTTCTAGGTTCTTACCTTGTGGTTTCCTCGTGCGGCTCGAATTAGCAGACTCGGGCCGTGAGTGCTAACGCAAACTCTAGGCGGGCCAAACCTGCGCAGCAAATCGAGAGGCCCCGGCGGGCAAATCCAGATTTACAAGGAAACCGTGGTGACTGGCAGGCTGGAATCGGCGTCAAAGGCCACTGGACTGGGGCTGCGGCCCGCTGAAACCATCAAAGAGCCCAGCGCTGCAACCATCGCCCCGTTATCGGTGCACAGCCCAGGGCTTGGAACCCGCAGCTGGATACCGGCCTTTTCGCATCGTTCAAGTGCCACGGCTCGAAGCCTTGAATTAGCCGCTACCCCGCCGGCGATTACCAGTGAATCAATTCCAGATTGTTTGCACGCCGCCAACGCCTTTAGCAACAGCACATCGACGATCGCTTCTTGGAATGAAGCGGCTACATCTGCACGCGCATAATCAGGTGTTGCTTCAAGGTATCTGGCCACCGCGGTTTTCAATCCCGAGAATGAAAAATCAAATGGTCGAGTTTGCCAATCATTTGAAGTTGTCAGTCCCCGTGGAAAATCAATTGCGCTCGCACTTCCTTCTTTTGCTAACTTGTCGATAGCAGGCCCACCAGGAAAACCTAACTTCATAACACGAGCGATCTTGTCAAAGGCTTCACCAGCGGCATCATCCATAGTTTCGCCAAGCTTTGTAATAGATCCAGTGATGTCATCAACCTGCAAAAGTGATGAGTGTCCACCGCTTACCAAAAGTGCAATTGTGGGATCCAATGGATTGTCATGAGTTAAGTAATCAACACTGACATGTGCGGCTAAATGATTGACCGCATAAATTGGTTTGTTTAATCCCAAGGCTAGTCCTGCTGCAGAACCAACTCCAACAAGCAGTGCACCAACTAAACCAGGTCCTCCAGTGACGGCAACCGCATCAATATCCTTGAACGAAATCTTTGAGTCTTTGAGTGCCTGATGCAAGGTTGGAATCATTGCCTCTAAATGTGCACGACTTGCAATTTCAGGAACTACTCCCCCAAAACGTGCATGCTCTTCAACACTTGATGCAATGACATTGGCAAGCAATGTACGACCTCGAACAATTCCGACCGCAGTTTCATCGCATGACGTTTCAATACCTAAAACAATTGGTTCACTCATGAGAGCTCCAATCGCATAACCAGCGCATCTAAACCTGACCCAAAGTAATCCTTACGCGTGTTTAACTTTGAATACCCCAGCGCTTCATATAATCCAATGGCATCTTGGTTATCTACCTTAACTTCAAGCATCATGGCGGTAGATCCCTGCTCGTGCGCCCAATCAGTTATCAGCGCCATTAATTGCCGCGCAATACCTTTGCCGCGATGGTTCGGTACGACCCCCACGGTAAGCACATCAGCTTCTGCGCCACCTGGTGCGAAAACTCCTGCGTAACCAATGATGCTTTGCTCATCATCTACCGCCACTACAAAGTGACGGGTTGGGGCAGAAAACTCTTCTTTGTATTGAGAAGCAGACCACGGCGAGTATGGAAATAACTCTTTGTCTAGAGAGACAAAAACTGGAAGATCAAAAGCATTTGCTTGGCGATAAGAAATCATCTGTCCACCGTTGCGACCGCATCTGGTCTTCGCAAATACATGGGATCGATGATGTTGCCCGGCAGATTTACTAAAGCCACCATGTCAGGGAAAAGATCTGCGTGAATTGCTGCACCAGTTACATCTGCTGGAAAATTAACAGCGGGTTCGCCAATCCGTACCCCGTTTGTGTACCGAGCCCAGTAAACCTCTTTGCGACGCGCATCAACTGTGATGATGAAATCTTTATCAGTAACTTGAGCTGCGATTGCATCTAATGAACAAACACCACGAACAGGTATCTCGCGAGCTAAAGCAAAGCTCTGTGCAAAAGCAATTCCAACTCGTAAGCCAGTAAATGGTCCCGGACCCATTCCAACAACCACTTCATCGACATCGCTAACGGCAAGTGCTTCTTGAACTAATGCTGGTAAGGATGGACCGTGCGCAGTTGCACCATCTCTGTAACCGCTATACAGAACTTTGGTTCCATCAATAATTGCAACACAGCTACGCGAAGTTGATGTATCAATCGCCAACACCTTGCTCATAGCGAAAACCCTGCCCAACGTGGCCCAATCGCTTTGATGTCAACTGTGCGTTCATCACTACTGCGATCAATTGTGATCTCTAGTCGATCCTCACTTAAACGAGCCGACTCTGCTCCACCCCATTCAATCAAGGTAATCGAATTCGCGATATCAAGATCTAGATCATCCAAGTACAGATTGGGATTTTCAGAGTCCACTAAGCGATAGGCATCAACGTGGATAAATGGGATTACCGCTTTATGAACACGCGAGATAACAAAGGTTGGAGAAGTTATTCCCGTAACTCCAAGACCTGCGCCAACCCCTTGGGCCAGAACTGTCTTACCTGCACCAAGTGGGCCATTTACTAAAAGAAGATCACCGGCGCGCAGATGCGCTGAAAGCTGTATGCCAAGTTGATGCATAGCCTCTGGCGTAGCGATTGTTATCACTGACTAAGCCTAAGGCACCAACCCTTTGAACCAATCCAATGAATCTGGATTGGCTAGCGCATCACGATTTCTTACCTCGCGACCATTAATCACATCAGTTACCGCTAACTCAACTAATTTGTTGGACTTAGTCCGTGGAAGCTCTGGGGCAACAACAATCAAATCTGGAACATGGCGAGGAGATGCTTGGGTACGTAACGCTGTCTTGATTTCCTTCTCTACAGTCTCATTGAATTCTTGACCTACTTTAACAACTACAAACAAAATAACTCGCGTATCATTCTCCCAATCTTGGGATACAGCCATCGCTTCCTGCACCTGCGCAAAAGTTTCAACCACTCTATAAATCTCGGCGGTTCCAATGCGAACACCCTTTGAATTTAGGGTTGCATCACTTCGACCAAACAAAGTAAATCCACCTGTAGCTGATTTTGATGCAAAATCTCCGTGAGTCCATACTCCTGGAAAACCTTCAAAGTAAGCGGCTTTGTACTTTGCATTATTGACATCTGCCCAAAATCCAATTGGCTTAGATGGAAATGGGGTTGTACAAACAAGTTCGCCCTTCTCATCAATAGCTGCGCTTTCACCATTGTTGTTAAAGACATCTGTTGCCATTCCCAAACATGGCCCTTGTAGCTCTCCACGATAAACCGGTTGGGTGGGAACACCAGCTAAGAAACAACCGCAGATATCTGTTCCACCCGACATTGATGCAAGGTGCACATCAGATTTAACAGATGAGTACACATAATCAAAACTTTCAGGGGAAAGCACTGAACCCGTAGATCCAATGGTCTTCACCGATGAAAGGTCATGGCTCTTTGTTGGAACCAAACCCTCTTTATGAGCTGAATCTATGAACTTGGCCGATACGCCAAAGAAATCTAACTTTTCATCTTGGGCAATATCAAATAATCGTGTTGGAGTTGGCGCCATTGGTGCACCATCAAATAAAACTATTGTGGCTCCGCGGCCCAATGCCATCGTTAACCAGTTCCACATCATCCAGCCACAGGTAGTAAAGAAAAATACCTTCTGCCCTTTGCTGATATTGAATTGATACAGCAACTCTGATTGAGCTTTGAGCATGACCCCTGCACCACTATGTGTAATGCACTTTGGCTTACCAGTGGTTCCAGATGAGAAAAGCACGAAGCCAGGATGATCAAATGGCAGCTGCTCAAATACTGCTTCGGCTCCGATGAATGGTGAAATCCACGCCTCAAATTGGCTTACACGAACTGTTTTCTTCAGAGTTGGTAGAAGCTTTTCAATTTCCAATGATTTATCTGTGCAATCAAAGTACTTACCGTTGTAATGATACCCATTTGCAGCTAAAAGAAGCTTCGGCTCTATCTGACCAAAACGATCTTCAACAGCGTGGGGTGCAAAATCTGGTGATGCCGTTGAGACAACCGCACCAATACTCAATGCTCCAAGCGCGTAGATGATTGTTTCAGTTATGTTTGGAACCCAAGCAACGACCCGATCTCCTGCTACAACACCTTCGGCTCGCATTGCAGCAGCGGTTGCTGCGACTTTACTCCGAAGTTCGGCCCAAGTAATCTCTGAGCGCACACCAGTTTCAAGAATTGAAACTATTGCGACCTGATCAGTATCACCATGTGCCAATAAGTTTTCGGCAACATTTAATCGTGCTTCAGGAAAAAATTTTGATGAAATGAAATCAGTACCTTGGGCAAAGAAGATAGAACCCTTTTGGCCAATTAAGTGATTGTCATCCCATGCACGTGACCAAAAATCTCCTGGGTTATTTACACTCCACTCATGCAAGGATGAGTATGAGTTAAAACCCTTATCGGATTGCAACTTTTCAAGGGCGGTATCGCCATTTAGGATTGGTCGCCAAAGTTCCTGACTCATGAGGATTTGCGGGTGATCGCTCTCAATCGCAATCGATAGTAAGCACCAGATAGGCCACCTGGTGCAAACATAACGATGAAGATAAAGATCAGGCCAAGTAGCAAAGCTGGCTCTGCAATAGGGCCTGCAATCCATTCTGGAATAGATTCAAGTGAGTCATTCTGTGTTAGATCTTGCATGCGTGTCGATGCAAATGAGTAGAAGATTCCACCTAGGACAGCGCCCCAACGAGTAACCGCTCCACCGATAACCACCATGAGTAACAGTGCAATAGTGACCGTTGATTCAGCAAATCGAGGTGCGGCACTTCCTGCCGCAATCAGCATGACAAAGCCCAGCATTCCAGCCAGGGTTCCACTGATAACAAAGGACAACAGCTTGAATCGTTGGGTATCTAGACCGAGAACCTGAACACGTTGCTCATTGTCGCGAAGAGCGGCAAATACTCGACCAGCTGAGCTCTCTGTAACCCACCAAATGACAAGGTAAGTAATGATTAATGCCAAAAGCGCTGTCCAGTAAATGTACTTGGTGTTTACAACACCAATCCAGAACTGCGGAACAAACTCAGCGTTTAATGCGATGCCATTTTCGCCACCGGTTAGACCAAAGAAGTTACGCCCAACAATTACATGGCCTGCCTCACCAAAGGCCAAGGTAACCATAGCGAAGGTAATTCCTGTTGTCCGTAGCGATGCCGCGCCAACAAGGGCCGCTA
>JBDLUF010000075.1:0-5587 GCA_039805445.1 Actinomycetota bacterium
ACACCAAGGGAAAACTTCCGGCGACATGGATTATTAATCCGCCAGGAGGTCGTCTTGAAGTTTCAATTGATGGACATTCCAATGCGACCTTAACTGGGCCTGCGGTACTGATTAGAGATGTTGATATCTCGAGGTTTCTTCTTGAGTAAGGATTTTGATTTAGAGTTTGAAAGATTACTCAAGGAAAGTGCTCGAGTTGCAGCAGAGTTTGATGCTAGCGAAGAAGATCAGCAGATTGATCAATCTCAGGAGTTATCAGAGCGTCATGCGCTTCGTCGCGTCCAGGGTTTTTCTACCGAGCTTCAAGATATTTCCGAGGCTGAATACCGCCAGCTTCAACTAGAACGAGTAGTCCTAGTTGGCGTTTGGACCGAAGGCACAATCAAAGATGCGGAAAACTCTTTAGCAGAACTCAAAGCGCTGGCAGAAACTGCAGGTTCTGAAGTATTAGAAGGATTGATTCAGCGTCGGGATAAACCAGACCCAGCAACATATATTGGTTCTGGAAAGGTGATCGAACTCAAGCAGGTTGTCATGTCTACCGGAGCTGACACAGTTGTGTGTGATGGCGAGTTATCACCGTCGCAACTTCGCCAGTTGGAAGATAAATTAAAGGTCAAGGTCGTTGATCGGACCGCATTGATTTTGGATATCTTTGCTCAGCATGCAAAGAGCAAAGAAGGTAAGGCGCAGGTTGAGTTAGCTCAAATTGCATATTTACTGCCGCGTCTTCGTGGTTGGGGTGATTCTTTATCACGTCAGGTTGGTGGTCGTGCCGCGGGTGGTGCGGGTATTGGTGGACGTGGTCCAGGTGAAACAAAGATTGAAACCGATCGCCGTCGAATTAGAGACAAGATGGCTAAACTTCGCCGCGAAATCGCCGAGATGAAGGTTTCTCGTGACACCAAACGTCAGGAAAGACGCAGATTCAATATTCCATCTGTAGCAATCGCTGGATATACAAATGCCGGAAAATCTTCATTGCTCAATAAGTTAACTGATGCAGGTGTATTAGTAGAAAACGCACTTTTTGCGACCTTGGATCCTACGGTACGAAAGACGCAGACCAGCGATGGAAGAATTTACACACTCAGTGACACTGTAGGTTTTGTACGGCACTTACCCCACCAGTTAATCGATGCCTTTAAATCAACACTTGAAGAGGTTTCTGAATCTGATTTGATTGTGCATGTTGTAGATGGCTCTCATCCAGATCCTTTTGAGCAGATTCGAGCTGTGCGTTTAGTCATTGATGAAATTGGTGGCAAAGATATTCCAGAGATCATCGCTATCAATAAGGTTGATATCGCAGATCCCCACATCATTATGGAGATCTTGCGCAAAGAGCCAAATAGTTACGCATTTTCGGTAAGAACAGGTTTTGGAATTGATGGGTTATTGCACGCGATTGAAAACTCTTTACCGCGACCATCTGTAGAAATAAATGTTGTGATCCCTTATGACAGAGGAGATTTAGTCCACGCGATTCATGAACGGGGTGAGATCTTCTCTGAGCAGTACATCGCAGAGGGAACCTCAATTCACGCCCGTGTAGATGGTGGCTTGTCGCAAAGAATTGAAAAGGCGCTAGGAATCGAAAAATCTCAGCAATGAGTGGGGAATAACCCCGACACGCCGAGTGTTATAGAGCATGGAAGGCTTGAAGTGCGCCATGATGCGCCCGCAAGCACAATTTGAAGAGTTAAAGTCGAGAGACTAAAAGGCGGTGAGAGCAATGGCAACAGATTACGACACACCCAGAAAAACTGATGAGGAACTTCATGAGGAGTCTCTAGAAGAACTCAAGGCCAAGCGTGTTGATGCTCAATCCGGACAAATCGATGTTGATGAAGCTGAAGCTGCAGAAAACCTTGAACTTCCAGGTGCAGATCTTTCAGGTGAAGAGCTTGCAGTACGTGTTGTTCCAAAGCAGGTTGATGAATTCACTTGCTCACGATGCTTCTTGGTTCACCACATCACCCAGTTAGCAAAGGGTGAAGGCGCTAAAGCTGTCTGCAAAGAGTGTAATTAAGCTTTAAGAGCTTTAACTAAATCATCTGCTTTATTGCTTGTGATGAGCCAGTAAGGCGTTGGGTCTCTTGGATCTGAAATCTTTACTGTCAGGCCTTTGCTGGACCAAAAACGAATCGCTAAGTATGCAGATGGGTCAGCATCTCGAGTTCTGATGGATTTCATTTCAATCGGTGTCAAAGCGATCGCATCGCCAATATAGGCGTGTTCGATTCGTGCAGCGCCAACTCGTAACTCTTTCTCATTAACCTCAATTGTTAATGAGGTTTTAAAGTACACACCAACTACCCAGATACTAAGTATGCCTAAACTCACAAGAGCTGGTGTATTTCCGAGGGCGGCCCAAATCGACATCACTAAAGAGAGAATCAAAAAGTACACAAAGGCGATGAGCCACAGTGGTGCACGTATCACTTCTTTGTATCTCACACCTTTTTCTGGCATGGGATTACCGTATCGGATATCGAAGGAGTAAAGTTGAGGTATGGCACGTATTCCAAGTACGACCGCACCTGAGGGGGCACCGATTCCGGAGCGCCATCCTTTAGCTCCAGTTGCCGGAAGCAAAATCCCATCTCACTTTGGCCACTGCTTTGGCTGTGGAGATCTGCATCCAACAGGTTTGCACTTAGTTGCTTATGCAGGTGCTGGGCTAGAGATAACCGCTGAGTTCACTGTTACTGAAAATCACCAAGGCGCACCAGGTTTGGCACACGGAGGACTTTTATCTTTAGCATTTGATGAAGCGCTAGGAAAGTTGATGTGGTTACTTCGCGCACCTGCTGTTACAGGTCGGTTAGAAACAGATTTCATTAAACCAGTTCCGATGGGATCAACTCTGCACATCACCGCAGAGATAACTGGGCAAGTAAATCGTAAGGTTTACACATCTGCCGTTGGCCGATTGAACTCACCTGATGGAGAAATCGCAGTAAAGGCGGCTGCGCTTTATATTGTTGTTCCTATGGATCACTTTATGAATAACGCTCCTAAGGAGTATTTAGAGCAGATCGCAAAATCTCCAGAGCTCATGGCCTTTGTCGATCCAACCTTTGAGGTTAATCCGTAGGTATGAAAAATCTTCAGGTACTGATCACTCGTCTCGATGAATCGATTCCGCTACCAACCTATGCAAAGGGTGGCGATGCGGGTGCCGATATTGTTTCTCGCGTAGATATCACCTTAAAGCCGGGGGAGAGAGCGCTAGTTCCAACTGGGATTTCAATTGCATTGCCAGATGGTTACGCCGCCTTTGTACATCCTCGCTCTGGTTTAGCGATTAAACATGGCGTAACTATGGTGAACGCACCAGGAACAGTAGATGCAGGATTTAGAGGCGAGCTTCAATGCATCATGATCAATCATGATCCACTTGAGTCAATCACCTTCAAAAAAGGGGATCGAATTGCACAACTAGTCATTCAAAAGGTGGAACGAGCAGAGTTTGTTGAAGTTCAGGAGCTGCCAGGTTCTGGTCGCGGTACCGGTGGCTTTGGTTCGACGGGACGTTCATGAGTCAACATAACGAGGATCGCGACAAGGTTGTTAACGCTTTAGGTGGAAAAAAGGGTCTTATTGATTCCGGTGTTCCTTCAATCGTTTTTCTTGTTGTCTTCAACATTTCAAAAGAGGTCAACACGGCCATCATGTCGGCTTTGGCCCTTTCTTTGATTCTCGCAATTTTTAGATTGATCAAGAAGGACACTATTCAGCACTCTGTTTCTGGAGTAATTGGTGTTTTGATTTGTGCTTACTTTGCCAATAAGAGTGGAAATGCATCTGATTTCTATATTCCAAAGTTACTTACAAATCTTGGTTACGGAACTGTCTATCTGATCGCAAACCTAGTGGGATGGCCAATTTTAGGTGTCGTGCTAGGACCACTGCTCGGAGAAAACTTTACCTGGCGCAATAATCCTGCTCGTAAGCGAATGTATGTAAAAGCCAGTTGGATTTGGGTTGCGATGTTCTTTTCACGCATCGCTGTTCAATACCCGATTTACAAGAGTGGCAATGTGAATCTGCTTGGAACTGTGAACTTAGCGATGGGATACCCGTTATTTTTCGCCGCAGCCTATGGAACCTGGTTAGTGATTAAATCCGGACCACCGGCTGTGAAAGTAGGTGATTAAGAGATAAAGCAGGATTTAATCTGCGCTTCAGCATCTGCTGAGGCAACAAAGAGAAGCTCATCACCGGCAGCAAAGACATCGTGGGCCTTTGCTGTAATTACTCTTCCATCACGAACAATGGCAGCAAGGGCAGCATTTTCTGGAAGTTCAATCTCTTCAACGGTCTTACCAATACAAGCAGAGCCATCTGGAAGGGTTAGTTCTACAAGATTTGCTTGGCCTTTTCTAAATGAGAAGAGACGAACCACATCTCCAACACTTACAGCCTCTTCTACCAATGCGGAGATGATGCGAGGAGTTGATACCGCAACATCTACACCCCATGAAGAGTCAAACAACCATTCATTCTTTGGATGATTGATACGTGCAACAACACGTGGAACGCCGTATTCAGTCTTTCCAAGTAGTGAGGTAACAAGATTTGCCTTGTCATCACCGGTTGCAGCAACTAAAACCTGGCAGTTATTGAGATGAGCGTTATCAAGAGAGGTAATTTCGCAGGCATCGGCCATGAGCCACTCTGCATCGGGGACGCTTTCTAGTTTGAGCGCTTTAGGGTCCTTATCGATCAAGAGAACTTGATGACCATTATCTAAAAGCTCGCGAGCAATAGCTCTTCCCACATTTCCGGCTCCTGCGATTGCAATTCTCATGCACGTTCACCTTCCGGGGTACTTGCAAGGATTTCTTCAGTGCGTGCCAAATCGGTGTCAGAGACCATTACATGGACTAGATCGCCTTGCTGCAAAACGGTGTGCTCATCGGGGATCAGTCCTTCTCCGAGACGGGTAACAAATGCAACTCGTGCAGGAGTTAAATCATCGATCAAAAGAATCGGGCGGCCATACCAATCCTGGTGCGGATGAATTTCACACAACTGAACCATTCCTGTTGCATCTCTCCATTCAGAGCGAGAGCCTTCAGGAACTAGGCGACGCAGGATTTGATCAGTGGCCCATAAAACCGTTGCAACTGTTGGAATACCTAAGCGCTGGTAAATCTCTGCACGGCCTGGATCATAAATTCGGGCGACTACATTTTGTACGCCATATGTTTCGCGAGCAACACGTGCCGCCAAAATATTTGAGTTATCGCCATTACTTACCGCTGCAAACGCATCTGCTTCTTGGATACCAGCCTCAAGAAGAGTGTCTCGATCAAAGCCGACACCTGTAACTGTACGTCCCTTGAAGTTTGGACCTAAGCGACGAAATGCTTCGCGGGCCTGATCAATGACGGAAACTGTGTGTCCTGCGGCTTCGAGCTCTGTGGCCAGTGATGATCCAACTCGACCGCAACCCATGATGACTACGTGCACAGGATGTAACTTACACCCATAAACTTCCTTCCATGGCATCAAACAAGAGTTCGGCCCTAAAAATCGGTGATTTGATCGAACTCACTATTGAAAAGGTGGCACATGG
>JBDLUF010000076.1:0-5562 GCA_039805445.1 Actinomycetota bacterium
GCAGAAATCGTTGAAAAGGTAAATGGCGGCAATCGCACAGTTCCAACACTTGTCTTCTCTGATGGAACTGCGATGACTAATCCATCTGCCAAGCAGGTTGTAGAAAAACTCGCCGCCCTACAGTAATAACGCTGGTTCGGAGGCGATCGTAAAGATATTGCTCAAAAGCCAAAGATCTAGAAGACGGTATTTTCTTGCACTTTTTCGGGGTTTTTTGGTTCTATAAAGTTTTGTAATAAACAATTTATGTATTTCGAGCGGAAAATGATCTCTGAAATCTTGAATAAATCTTCACTTTATTACTAATCTAGCCAAGGGACATTGGTTCTTTCCCCCTGATAAGTAAGGAAGTTGAATGAAGAAAATTAAGATCGCATCATTGGCAACCTCTGTCATGCTCTGCCTTTCAATTATGAGTTTTGCATCTGCACCAGCAAACGCTGCAGCAGACCGCTCAGGCAAGATTTGCTACGACGAGGGCCAGGTATTTAGCTCCGGCGGCCTTACAGTTACATGTTCAGGCGGAAAGTACACAAAGGCACGCAAGCTCAGCGGTTCTCTAACTGTTGTATGCGGAGCGACCGAAGCTTGGTGTAACGCAATGACAACTGCGTTCACAAAGAAGACAGGTGTCACAACAAAGTTTGTACGTCTTTCATCGGGTGAAACCGTTGCACGTCTTGATGCAGCCAAAAACAACCCAGAGTTCGATGTTTGGCATGGTGGACCAGCCGATGGTTTCGGTGTTGCTCGAATCGGAAACCTGATTGAAAAGTACGAGTCACCATCTCGCAGCTTTATTCCTAAGAAGTATCAGGATGAAGATGGATACTGGACTGGTGTTTATGTTGGCGCACTTGGCTTCTGCACAAACACAAAGGAGATTCGCCGTCTTGGTTTGAATCCACCTACCTCATGGGCAGATCTTCTCAATCCAAAGTTGAGCAAGAATATTTCTACCGCACACCCATCAACATCAGGAACAGCGTTCACAACTCTATGGACACATGTAACACGTCTAGGAAGCGAGACAGCTGGCTTGGATTACATGGCAAAGATGCACAAGAACGTTCTTCAGTACACAAAGAGCGGTGTTGGCCCAGTGGCTATCGTTGGTCGTGGTGAAGCAGCTGTTGGACTCGTGTTCTCACATGACTGTGTTGCAGGAAGACTTCAGGGACTTCCATTGAAGGTTACATTCCCAAGCGAAGGCACAGGCTATGAAATCGGTGGCGTAGCTCTTGTAAAGGGTTCAAAGAATCCAGAAGCTGCAAAGTCTTACATCGACTTCGCACTTTCTAGAGAAGCACAAAACCTTGGACCAACAGTTGCTGCATTCCAAGTACTCACCAACCCAAAGACAAAGATCGACAATCGCATGGTGAAACTAAGCACCGTTTCAATCGTTAACTACGATTTTGAAAAGGCAGCTGCAGCGAAGAAGGCGCTAACAGCTAAGTTCGATGCAACAATCGCTATCGCACCAAAGTAAAAAGTAATACCTGCATTAATAACTAGAGGATGTGGTCATGCGCCACATCCTCTAGTTATGCGGACTAAATAGAATTTGTAAATTAATTTTCAGTAAGGGGAATCTCTGTGAGCACTGCGGTAATTGAAAAAGATCGAGCAGTGGCACCCAAAAAACCCAAGAAGATTAAGTTAGATATCGGCACAAAGACCGCCTTAATCATCTCTGTAGTACTACTTCTCCTGATGGTAGTTTTCCCACTACTTAATATTTTGACTAGAGCATCTGAAGGAACTGGTCGCGAGGTTTTCGCGAACATTCTTGAATCTGCAGTCACTCGCAAAATCATCATGAACACGATTGTGCTCGGAGTGATCGTTGCCACCGTTGGCACAGTGATCGGCTTCTTCTTGGCATATGCACAAGTAAAGTTAAATTTCCGCGGAAAGAAACTGCTGCATGTAATCGCGCTGGTTCCTCTTATTACTCCACCCTTTGCCTTTGCAACTGCGGTGATCAGCCTCTTTGGTCGCAGCGGAATCATTACCCGTGATCTTTTGGGCTTGACCCCGACCCTGTACGGATTACCGGGCCTGACAATTGTTCTTAGTTGTTCATTCTTCCCAGTTGCTTACATGAGCATTCTTGGAATGATGAGAAATCTAGATCCAGCACTTGATGAGGCATCAGCATCAATGGGTGCATCAAAGTTACGCACCTTCTTTAAGGTGACTTTCCCAATGTTGATCCCAGGCTTTGCAAGCTCATTTCTACTTCTCTTCGTGGAAGCTTCAGCTGATCTAGCCAACCCGCTTGTTATCGGTGGCGATTACACAGTTCTTTCCTCACGCGCATATATCGCAATTAACGGCGAGTACGACGTTCCGGCAGGATCTGCATACTCGCTAATTCTCCTAATTCCAGGCTTAATTGTCTTTATCGTTCAACGTTACTGGGGAGAGCGCAAGAGCGTTGTCAGCGTTACAGGTAAGCCAACCGGAACGCAAACCTTTGTAGAGAACAAAATTGCTAAGTTCTTCTTACTTGTGATTCCAGTTCTTGTTACCTCATTTATTGTTCTTATTTACGCAACTGTCATTTTTGGAAGCTTTGCTAAGTTCCTTGGCGTTGATAACTCATTAACGCTAGACAACTACCGCTATATCTTTAGCGGTGTCGGATATGACGCAATCATCAAAACCACCACCATGGCTTTAATCGCAACTCCAATCGCCGGACTTCTGGGAATGGTTCTGGCTTGGCTTATCGTTCGCAAGGTTCGCCGCGGTCGTGAGTTCATCGACTTCCTAGGAATGCTTGGACTTGCTGTCCCTGGAACTGTTCTCGGTATCGGTTTTGCGATCACATTTAATGATGTTGTAAAGATCGGTGACACAACTGTTTTACCGCAGCTTGCAGGTGGCGGTGCAATCTTCGGTGGAGCGGTTGCGATTGTCATGGTCTACACCATTCGATCTAGCCCAGCGGGACAGCGCTCAGGAATCGCAGCATTGCAGCAGATCAACCCAGCAATTGATGAAGCATCGGCTTCGTTAGGTGCTTCAGGTTTTAGAACCTTTAGAAAGATCACTTTGCCTTTGATCAAGCCAGCATTGCTTACTGGACTCATGTTTGCTTTTGCTCACTCAATGACAACGCTTTCTCCGATTATTTTCATTACAACACCTGAAACACCGATCATGACCCAAAAGATTTTGGCTGAAGTTGACTCCGGAAGATTTGGCAATGCATTTGCCTTCTGTACCTTGTTGATCTTCATTGTTTTGGGGGTTATGGCTCTGATTAACCTGTTAGTTCGTGGCAAGTCAACAAACACTGCAAATACTCCGATTGTGAGGGCTTAAGAAATGGACCAGACCGTGAAAGCAACAACCAGTTCAAGTAATTTGCAGCTGCGAAATCTCTCAAAGGTTTTCGGCCAGGGAAATGAAAAGGTAACCGCAGTTGATTCAATCAACTTGGATATCAACCCAGGAGAGTTCATCACCTTCTTGGGGCCATCTGGCTGTGGCAAGACAACAACACTTCGCATGATCGCCGGCTTTGAAACTCCGACAGCGGGTTCGATCCTGCTCGATGGCCAAGACATGTCTGCACTGACCCCGGACAAGCGCCCTATGGGCATGGTGTTCCAGTCATACGCACTCTTTCCACATATGAGTGTTTATGAAAATGTTGCCTATGGTCCAAGAACAAAGAAGATGCCATCTGCGCAGATCAAGACCGAGGTTGAAGCTGTCCTTGAATCGATGAGCCTTACAACGATGGCAAATCGATCACCAAACCAGCTTTCAGGTGGTCAGCAACAGCGTGTAGCTCTTGCCCGTGCCATGGTTATGCGTCCTCGCGTTCTTCTCTTTGACGAGCCGCTCAGTAACTTGGATGCAAAGCTTCGCGCACAGATGCGCATTGAAATCCGCGAAGTACAACAACGTCTGGGTATCACAAGTATTTTCGTAACCCACGATCAAGATGAAGCGATGAGTATCTCTGACCGCATTGTGGTTATGCGCAACTCAAAGATCGAACAGGTAGGACTTCCTGCTGAAATTTATCTGCGCCCAGCCTCTGTATTTGTTGCGGACTTCATTGGAATCTCTAATTTCCTTGAAGTTGCATCAGTGAAGGCTTCAACCGAAGGCATGGCAAAGGTTGCCGTTCTTGGCAAAGAGATTGAAGTTCCAGCACATAAAGATTCACTCACAAAGAGGAGCATTCTTCTTGTTCGCCCAGAATCAATTCGTGTTAAGAAGGCGCAAGCAGGCAACCAAACCATCTCTGGAACTCAGGGTCGCGTCAAGCAGGTCGTCTTTTATGGCGAACATGTTGAGTACCGAATTGAAACCGAGATTGGCGTAATCGTCGCAGTGGCCTCAGATCCAATTTATGAGGAGATTGTTCAAGTTGGCCAGTACGCAGAGTTCTCTTTTGATCCTATGCGTTCATGGTTGTTACCGGCAGATACCCACTAAATCTTGCTCTCTGCTCGATTAATCAAGGTATTACAAGCATCACCAAAGCCTGCAAAGGCTGGATTAGTTGTTTGCCCTGCAACATAACGCGCCCAAATCTGCTGAATAATCACAGCTAAGCGGAACAACCCAAAGACCTCGTAAAAAGTGAAGTCATCGCAGCGCACACCACTTGCAGCTAAATACTTCGCCACAAACTCATCTCGCGTTGGCATCCCCGGCAAATGACTTGGCTGACGTCGCAACGACGCAAACCCCGGCTCATCATCACGATCAACCCAGTATGCAAGCGCCGATCCCAGATCCATCAACGGATCACCAACCGTTGCAAGCTCCCAATCCAGTACACCAACAATGCGCGCCTGCTTTAAATCAAAGACCACATTGTCGATGCGCCAATCACCATGAATCACACAGGATGCAACATCATCAGGACGGTTGGCTTCCAACCACGCCATCACCTTTTCACCATTGGGAACATCATCAGTTAACGCATTGCGATAACGCTTTGACCAACCTTCAACCTGTCGCTGCACATAGCCAGGGCCTTTATTCAGCTCTGCCAATATCGATGCATCAACTGCATGCAACTGCACTAAACCATTGATCAAAGAATCCGCCATCACCGAAACATCGCCGGCGGTCACACCTTCTGGGACATCTCGCCGAAAAATATCTCCGACAACTCTTTCCATCACATAAAAATCAGAACCGATCACCGAATGGTCATCACACAAAGCAACCATCAATGGAACCAGGGGATAGACCGGTTGTAACCGCGACTGAATCAAAAACTCCCGCTTCATATCGTGCGCCGATGCCGCCTTCATTCCTGCAGGGGGCTTGCGCAACACTAAATCCCGATCTGGATACTGCAACAGGTATGTCAGATTGGAAGCACCGCTTCGAAACTGCTGAACCTGCGGCAACACATCAACACCAATAAATGGCTTTAACCACGCATGCATCGCTTCAACATCAAAGCGATCCTCATCGCGAATCGGTGTTAAATCCTTCATGTTAAATAAGGCTTGATCTCTAACCGTGCGATATCGCGGATATGCACCTCATCTGGCCCATCAACAATGCGCAATGTGC
>JBDLUF010000077.1:0-5522 GCA_039805445.1 Actinomycetota bacterium
CAGATGTACAAGTTCTAACTGTGAAATATCTGCAACACCAATCGATTCTAGGTGTGTAAGCAATGATTCAAGATCGCCTAAGTAAGCACGGATTGTGTGTACAGAAAGTGAGCGTTCAACCTCTAAGTGGCGAGTAAAAGCTGCAATTAGCTTTTCATAATTTTCGCTCACGTAATCAGTTTACTCGGGCTTACGTCCCTGACGCATAAGGCCGAAGGTGACGGCATCTTCAAGGGCCATGGCAGATGCAGCAATTACGTTTTCATGAACACCAACGGTGTTCCACTCGCCCTTGCCATCGCTAGTTTCAACTAATACGCGTGTTACAGCACCAGTTCCTAAACGGCCTTCAAGGATACGTACCTTGTAATCAGTTAACTCAAGGGTTGCAAGCTCTGGATACAAAGAAATCAAACCTGTTCGAAGCGCATTATCAAAGGCGTTAACTGGACCATTACCTTCGCCACTGCAGGTGATCTCTTGACCCTTTGCAGTCACTGTTACTTCAGCCTTGGTTGTAATTGTCTGATCAGCTGCGCGTTCTACAGAGGTAACCCAGTGATTAATTGTGAAAAATGATGGACGCTTGCCTGACATTTCTTCATGAACTAATAGTTCAAATGAGGCATCGGCTGCCTCAAAGGTAAATCCGCGAGATTCCATTTCCTTGACACGATCAACGATGCGACCAATGAGCTCTTTATCGCCACCCAGATCAACGCCAAGTTCTTGAGACTTTAATTCAATTGATGCACGGCCAGCCATATCTGACACAAGCATGCGCATATCGTTTCCGACAGATGATGGATCTTCATGCTGATACAAAGATGGATCTACCTTGATTGCGCTGGCGTGCAGTCCTGCCTTGTGAGCAAATGCGGAAACACCAACATATGGTTGGCGACCACTAGGTGCCACATTTGTTACCTCAGCAACTGCATGTGAAATTCTGAAGGCTTCTTGCAGCGCATTTGGTGGAAGTACTAACTGCTTCTTCTTCAATTCTAAGTTTGCAATGATTGTTACTAGATCAGCGTTTCCGGTTCGCTCACCATATCCATTTAATGTGCCCTGAACATGTGTGGCACCTGCAGCAACAGCTGCCATTGAGTTTGCAACCGCACACCCTGTGTCATTGTGGCAATGGATACCTAAGCGAGCAGAGCTTGCAGTTAAAACATCATGAACAACCTGCGATAACTCATCAGGCAACATTCCGCCGTTGGTATCGCACAAGGCAATTACATCTGCTCCAGCTTCTGCAGCTACCCGTACAACTTCTAGTGCGTAGGCACGGTTGCTGCGGTATCCATCAAAGAAGTGCTCTGCATCAAGGAAAACACGTTGGCCTTCTTGGATTAAGTGAGTAACAGAGTCACGAATCATCGCAAGGTTCTCATCCAGTGTTGTCTTAAGTGCAAGATCAACATGGCGATCAAAGGCCTTTGCAACAAGGGTTACAGCCGGAGCGCCGCTATCGCGAAGTGCTCCTAGAAGTACATCATCTGCAGCTTTTGCATTAGGGCGACGTGTTGCGCCAAAGGCAACAAAGGTAGCGTTCTTAAGCTTCAACTCTTTTTTTGCAAGTGCGAAGAATTCAGTGTCCTTTGGGTTTGCCCCAGGCCATCCACCTTCAATAAAGCCAACACCTAAATCATCTAGGTGGCGAGCGATGTTGAGCTTGTCATGAACAGAAAGGTTTAAGCCCTCTTGCTGCGCACCATCGCGAAGGGTCGTGTCATAGATATGAAATGAATCATTAACTGGCATTACTTAACCGCACTCATCCAGTTGTGCGTATCTGCAATTGTGCCGTGTTGAATTCCTAGTAAGTGATTACGAATCTGCATGGTGATAGTTCCTGGTTGACCATCGCCAGTTACCCAAGTACCCATGGCACTTTTTGCCTGACCAACAGGAGAAACAACGGCAGCGGTTCCGCAAGCAAAGATTTCAGTGATCTCTCCCGATGTGACACCATCGCGCCAATCATCGACAGAAAGCATTACCTCATCGACTTTGTACCCAAGATCACTAGCCACAGACAAAATTGAATCGCGCGTAATACCTGGCAACAAGGTTCCCGTTAACTTTGGAGTAATGACAGTTGCATCTGCGCCTTTTCCCTTTACGAAGTAAAGGTTCATGCCGCCCATTTCCTCAACCCATTTGCGCTCTTTTGCATCGATCCAGACAACTTGATCGCAGCCCTCTTTAGCTGCAGCTTTTTGCGCAACCAGTGATGCTGCGTAATTTCCACCGCACTTTGCCTCACCTGTTCCACCTTGAGCTGCACGAACATACTCAGTTGAAATCCATACTGAGACAGCCTTTGATGGATCAAAGTAAGCACCCGCCGGTGTTGCAATAAGAAGGTATGTGGCTTTGTTTGTTGGACGGACGCCTAAACCAACCTCAGTTGCGATCATAAATGGGCGGATATACAGCGACTCCCCCACCTTGTTTGGAACCCAACCAGCATCTTGGTGAACAAGTGCTTCAACTGTTTCCATAAATAATTCAACTGGCATTTCAGGAAGTGCTAAACGCTTGGCAGAGTTTGCAAAACGCTTTGCATTTGCTGTTGGGCGAAATAATGAAATCGATCCATCTGGTTGGCGATACGCCTTCATGCCTTCAAAGATCTCTTGGCCATAGTGAAAAACTGCGGTTGCTGGATCTAAAGAGATTGGACCGTATGGCATTAAATGTGGTTCGCCCCAACCATCCTTTTCACTCCACTCGCACATCACCATGTGATCGGTGTAGTACTTACCAAAACCACCTTCAGCAACTAGCGCATCGCGCGTAGCAGCATCTTTAGCGTTGGGGTTGAGAGTGATCTTCATGATTACAGTGCGCTTGCTAGCGCATCTCCAATTTCAGTGGTGCTGCGCTTCTTATCTCCACGTGCCAAAAGATCTGCAGCTACCGCCTTTTCAACTTCGCGTGCAGCATCTGCAAGTCCTAAGTGATCAAGCATCATGGCAACAGACATAACAGTTGCTGTTGGATCGGCTAAGTTCTTTCCGGCAATATCAGGTGCTGAACCATGAACCGGCTCAAACATAGATGGAAACTTTCCAGTTGGATTGATATTTCCAGATGCGGCAAGACCAATTCCTCCGCAAATCGCTGCTGCGATATCGGTCAGAATGTCTCCAAATAAGTTATCTGTAACAACTACATCAAAACGCTCTGGATTAGTAACAAAGAACATCGATGCAGCATCAACATGTAGGTAATCAGTTGTAATCGCTGGGTACTCCTTTGCAACCTCATTAAAGGTACGAGTCCACAAACCACCTGCACGTGTTAGAACATTGTTCTTGTGCACCAGGGTTAACTTCTTTCGCTCACGCTTTGATGCGCGCTCAAATGCATCACGGATTACACGCTCTGCACCACGTCGGGTATTCAGGCTTTCTTCGGTGGCAATCTCAGCATCTGTACCTTCTGCAAGTACTCCACCAGCGCCAACATATGGGCCTTCTGTGCCTTCGCGAACTACAACAAAATCTATTGGAGCTGTAGTAGCAAGAGGTCCTGTAACACCAGGCATCAAACGTGCAGGACGCAGATTGATGTAGTGATCAAAGGCAAAGCGAAGCTTTAAAAGAAGTCCACGCTCTAGAACACCACTGGGAACAGTTGGATCTCCAACAGCGCCAAGCAAGATGACATCAGCCTTTGCAAGCTCTGCCAAGGTTGCATCAGGCAATACCTCACCTGTGCGATGCCAAAACGCTGCTCCAAGATCATAGGAAGTTTTCTTAAACTCCACTGAATACTTCTTAGCAACGACATCTAAAACCTTGAGCCCTTCACCAACAACTTCAGGGCCGATTCCATCGCCTGCAATGACAGCTAAATTAATTGTTCTCATTACCCCACCAAAGTTACGGAGCGAACAAGTTCTGCTCCAGTTTCCTTCTTCACTGATGTAATTAGGTCATCACTGATTTGTGAATCAACGGTAAGTGCCATCAACGCTTGGCCACCTGCAGCGCTACGCGCTACCTGCATACCAGCAATATTGATGCCAGCTTTTCCAAGTGCATTACCTACAGCGCCAACGACACCTGGCTTATCTGAGTAACGAAGGAACAAGAGATTTTCCGTTGGTGGAAGATCAAGATCAAAACCATCAATTGCAATAATCTTCTCAACCTTGCGAATTCCCATCAAAGTTCCATCGACAGTAACAATCTTTCCATCGGCAAGTGCTGCGCGAAGAGAGATCATGCTGCGGTACTCAGGGCTTTCTGGATCTGTTGTTACAGCAGATGTAACTCCACGCTCTGCAGCAAGTGCTGGAGCATTTACGTAGGTAACATCTGAAAGTCCGCAACCAAGTAACGCACCCTTTAGCGCACTTGTTGCAAGGATTGAAGAATCATGGCCAGAGATATCGCCCTTAACAGTTAAATCCATACTTACTGGAGCTTCTCCTGCGATTGCAGTTGCAATCTGAGCCATCTTTTCAACCAAAGGCAGGCTTGGACGAATCTCTTCGTGGATTGCTCCGCCCTTTACATTTACCGCATCAGGAACTAGCTCGCCAGCAAGTGCTTTGCGCACTGAAACCGCAACGGCGATTCCTGCGCGCTCTTGAGCCTCATCAGTTGAAGCACCTAAGTGAGGTGTTGCAACAACTTGATCCAAAGTAAATAGTGGTGAGTCTGTGCATGGTTCTGTTGAGAACACATCAAGACCCGCACCTGCTACACGACCTTCGGTGATTGCATCAAACAATGCCGCCTCATCAAGTACGCCACCACGAGCAGCGTTAATGATTCGCACAGTTGGCTTAACCTTTTTCAGCGCTTCTACGCCGATTAGGTTTGCAGTTTCCTTAGTCTTTGGAAGGTGAATGGTGATGAAATCAGAAACCTTAAGAAGTTCATCAAGTTCAACTAAACGGACGCCAAGTTGTGCCGCACGTGCTGGCTGGAGATATGGATCGTATGCAACTACATCCATTCCAAATGCCTGCATGCGATGAGCTACCAATTGACCAATGCGACCAAAGCCAACAATTCCAAGAGTCTTTTCAAAGATCTCTGCACCTGTGTACTTTGAACGTGCCCATTTACCGTTGCGCAATGCAGCGTGTGCAGGTGAAACAAAACGTGCTGATGCCATCAAGAGTGCAATTGCTAATTCAGCAGCTGACACAATGTTTGATGTGGGTGCGTTAACAACCATGACGCCAGCAGCTGTTGCTGCAGGAATATCAACGTTATCAAGTCCAACTCCGGCACGTGCAATAACTTTTAGACCCTTTGCAGCTGCAATCGCTTCTGCATCCATCTTTGTTGCAGAACGGATCAAAACCGCATCTACACCTTTGGCAAGTGCTGTAAGAAGTTCAGCGCGGTTTGCACCGTCGCAGTTAACAACTTCAAAATCAGGACCTAACGCTTCAAGTGTTGCAGGACTGAGCTCTTCAGCGATTAAAACAATAGGTTTAGCCACGCGCTGCGCTGCCTTCCTTGTAATCGTCACCCTTTGACTGCTTC
>JBDLUF010000078.1:0-5378 GCA_039805445.1 Actinomycetota bacterium
TGCTGGATCGTTACAAAGCAGAGTAAAACGGTCTACAGTTTTTAGGCTGACTGGTGTAACCTTCGGAGAAATATCAGCCAAGGAGTAGTTACTATGAATTTAGGTCCAAGAGAGATCGTTATTCTTTTGATCGTTGTCCTCGTACTTTTTGGTGCCAAGCGCCTTCCAGATTCAGCCCGTTCACTTGGTCGCTCAATGCGAATCTTCAAGAGTGAAATGAAGGAAATGAAGGCCGACGACGTAACAATCGAAGAAGACGGCAAAACAGAGAAGTAATTCAATGGCATCTTCAAGCGAAGCTAGGATGCCGCTACTCGACCACTTACGAGAGTTACGCAAACGTGTTTTAAGTTCTGCGATCGCTGTTCTTGTTGCCTTTGGTGCGGGTTGGTATTTCTACAATCCCATCATCGCAACCTTAGCGAGCCCGGTCTGTGATTTGAAAGCAGCACAACAATCCGGTGCTGCAAGCTGTGGAGCTCTGTATATCAGCGGTGTCTTAGGTCCCCTTGATTTACAGATCAAGGTTGCATTGTTAACCGGTGTCATCGTGTCTGCGCCATTCTGGCTTTATCAATTATGGGCATTCATCGCGCCAGCTCTGCATAGAAAAGAGAAACGAACCAGCATCCTCTTTGTTGCATCTGCGACACCATTCTTCGCGATGGGTGCGACTTTGGGGTATTTGATTCTTCCCGTTGCAATCAAAGCACTCTTTGGTTTTACTCCCAATGCGATTAGCAACCTGGTGAGATTTGATGATTATTTGGATTTCGTACTTCGACTCATTCTCTTTGTTGGTTTAGCTTTCGAACTTCCTATTTTCCTCTTAACCTTTAACCTGATTGGTTTCCTAAGAGGTAAAACAATTTTGAGGCCATGGCGTATTTGGATTTTTGTTATCTTTTTCTTTGTAGCAGCTTTGTCACCAACGGCAGATCCTTTGAGTATGGTGTTGCTATCAGCCCCGTTAATCCTGTTTTACTTTATGGCTGGGCTGATTGCGGTCTTTGTCGATAAGCGTCGGGATAAGAAACTAGAAATGGTCGAAACCGGCAGTATGTCGATTGATGCACCAACCTCAATTAAGGAATAGCCGATAGGGTCATCCCATGTGGGCTTTGGTGATCAATCCTGTCTCAGGTCAGGGAAAAGGAACCACAGTTGGCACCTACGTCGCAGGGTGGCTTACGCAACGAAAGATCTCTTACACAATTATTACGGGAAACTCATCGATCGCCCTCACAGATCACCTGACTTCATTTATAGAAAAGAATCCAGAGTGTGACGGGGTAATCGCTGTTGGGGGAGATGGTTTGCTTCACATCATCTTGCAGCGGGTCGTTCCTTCTCAGATCCCATTTGCGATTGTTCCCGCCGGCACTGGTAATGATTTTGTACGAACACTTGGCTGGGATCTTGACCATATCGATGCGCAACTCGAAGCCATTACTTCGACACAGCCAACTCCAATAGATCTTGGATTAGTAGATGGAGAATGGTTTGGTGCAATTCTTTCAACAGGCTTTGATTCAATAGTTAATGAAAAGGCCAACACCTTGAACTGGCCTAAAGGGCCCATGAAGTACAACGCCGCCATCGCAATTGAACTTCCGCGATTTAAACCACGCCATTATGAAATAACCCTTGATGATCGCACGATTTCCACAGAGGCGATGCTGATTGCCGTATCCAATGGTCGTTCCTATGGCGGTGGCATGTTGGTTTGTCCAAACGCATCGATCTCTGATGGGCTCTTTGATGTCATGGTTCTTCATCCGATCTCAAAGATTGAGTTCATCAAGGTCTTCCCACGTGTCTTTGCTGGAACCCACATCACCCATCCAGCGGTAGAAATAGTTAGAAGCAGAACGGTCAGGATTGAATCTAAAGCGGTTGCATATGCCGATGGTGAACGAATTGGTCAGCTACCTGTCGCTGCTGAGTGTATTCAAGGCGCGATCAAAAGCTGGGTCGCATGACGACACCGGCGGAAAAGTATGCGGCGGCGAAATTGCGCGGCCAGCATCCCATCACAACTGAATTTCTCTTAACCTTTGATTTCGAGTTTGATCCATTTCAAATATCGGCATGCCATGCTGTTGAGGATGGTAAAGGAGTTTTGGTTGCAGCACCAACTGGTGCAGGAAAAACAGTTGTAGGCGAGTTCGCTGCTTACTTTGCACTTCAAGCAGGCAAGAAGTGTTTTTATACAACACCGATCAAAGCTCTTTCTAATCAAAAATACTCTGAATTTGTTGCAAAGTTTGGTGAGGATCGAGTTGGACTTTTAACTGGAGACACCAGTATTAATGGTGAAGCCGATATTTTGGTGATGACAACTGAGGTGCTGCGTAACATGTTGTACGCAGGATCCAACACCCTCACAAATCTTGGTTGCGTTGTGATGGATGAGGTTCACTACCTTGCTGACAAGTTTCGTGGTGCGGTGTGGGAAGAGGTACTCATTCACTTGATGGAGAGCGTTCAGGTCATATCGCTATCAGCAACGGTCTCTAACGCTGAAGAGTTTGGTGAATGGTTAGGCGAAGTTAGAGGCGATACAGAAGTTATCGTTAGCGAGATTCGCCCGATCCCATTGTTCCAACATGTGTTAATCGGTAGCCGATTAATGGATCTCTTTGAACAACCCGGCAGAATCAACCCAGAAATCCTGCAGCGTGAAAGAGAGGCGATTAGACGTTCATCATTAGGTCGAAACCGTCGTGGTCGTTTTGCCGAGCCATCAGACCGCATGAGCCGTGCCGACATTATTGAAAAGCTTCAGCGTGAAAATCTCTTGCCTGCAATTACCTTCATCTTCTCAAGGGTGGGCTGTGATGCAGCTGTAAAACAATGCTTGCATGCGGGATTACGTCTTACCTCGCCAGAAGAGAGGGTAGAGATTCGACAAACCGCTCTGCGATATACCCAAAACATCGCAGAAGAGGATTTAGAGGTGTTGGGTTTTGAAGAGTGGTTGACCGCGTTAGAACGCGGAATCGCAGCTCACCATGCCGGACTATTGCCAAGTTTTAAGGGTGCGGTTGAAGATCTATTTCAACGAGGTTTAGTTAAAGCGGTTTTTGCGACAGAAACTTTAGCTTTAGGAATCAACATGCCTGCCCGAACCGTTGTGTTGGAAAAACTCATTAAGTTCAATGGTGAAGCCCATGTTCCAATAACACCGGGGGAGTACACGCAGTTAACTGGTCGTGCCGGCCGACGTGGTATCGATATTGAAGGAAACGCGGTTATTCAATGGTCGCCAACCGTTGATTCCGCTTCAGCTGCGGGCTTGGCATCCACGCGAACATATCCATTGCGTTCCTCTTTTTCTCCAACCTATAACATGGCGATAAATCTAATCTCTCGATTTGGTAGAGAAACCGCACGTCGATCCCTTGAATCATCCTTTGCGCAGTTTCAGGCAGATCGTGCAGTTGTTGGATTGACCCGCCAGATTCGTAAAAATGAAACTCTTATCGCCGAGCTCATGAAGGATTCTCAATGCCACCTGGGGGATTTCTCCGAGTATGCGCGGCTACGACGTTCGATTAAAGAGGTTGAAGTTTTACTTGGTCGTCGTGATCAACGGAAAACATTTGATAACCGCCAACGTGGACATATGGAGGGTGAACTTTCCGATCTTCGCAAAGCTATGAAGGCGCATTCATGTCACGGCTGTGCCGAAAGAGAGGATCATGCACGACTTGCTGAAAGAGCGGGACGATTAACCCGCGAAAATGATGGTTTAACTGCACGAGTAGAAAATCGCACTCATGTTATAGCCAAGACCTTTGATCAGATCTGCCAAGTTCTCGATCACCTTGAATACATCGATGGCGAAAAGCCAACTACTCAAGGAAAGATTTTGACCAAGATCTACGCCGAATCAGATCTACTGCTCACTGAATCAATCCGCAGAGGTTTGCTTGATGATTTAAATGCAACGGAGCTGCTATCAGTTGTTTCCTGCATGATCTTTGAATCTCGTTCTCAAGAGAATTTAGCTCCGAAACTTCCCAGCCAAAAAGTTACCTCTACCTTGACCGAGATCATCTCCTTATGGGCAGCTCTTGAAAAGATCGAAAACGATTTTGGGGTTAAAACCCAACGTGAACCAGATGCAGGATTTTGTTTCATCTCCTACAAATGGGCCAGCGGAAACTCGCTTAATAGCGTTTTAAAGGGTAGCGACATGTCAGTTGGTGATTTTGTCCGATCAACCAAGCAACTTGTAGATCTTCTCAATCAGATCGCTGGAGCGAGTGAAAAACTTCGCCCTGTCTGTAAGGATGCGGTCAAGCGAATCGATCGCGGGGTAGTGGCCTACCTCATGGGGGATGTATGACATTAATGTTGTTGGATAGCGCATCCCTTTGGTACCGCGCTTATTACGGAATGCCAGATACCTTGTTGGCCCCTGATGGAACCTCGGTCAACGCAATTCGTGGATACATCGATATGACGGCGCGCTTGATGAATGTATACAAACCAAATCGTTTAGTTGCCTGCCTCGATGGGGATTGGCGTCCAAGTTGGAGAGTAGATATTTTCCCTGAGTACAAAGCTAATCGTTTAGAGGAAGAGGGAGAAGAAGAGGAAGAGCCTGAAACCCTCACACCACAAATTCCGATCCTGCTCGATCTCTTAGATCTCTTCGGTATTCCCGTTGTTGGCGTCGATGATTATGAAGCAGATGATGTCATGGCAACGTATGCCGAAATCGAAAAGGGTCCCATCAGAATTGTTACCGGAGACCGTGATTTATTTCAGATGGTTGATGACAAACGGGATATCAAGGTTGTTTACCTTGCAAAGGGCATTTCGCAACATGACTTAGTAGATATCAAATATGTTTCAGATAAGTACGCGATACCTGGCGATCGATACGATCTATTTGCCATGTTTCGTGGTGATCCTTCAGATGGTTTACCAGGGGTTAAGGGCATCGGAGAAAAGGGTGCAGCGGTCATCGCAAACAACTTCGCTACCGTAGAGGATGCACTAGCAGCAGCCCTTGAATCACATGAATCTTTACCGCCGGCACTTGCTAAGAAAATTATCGCAGGTGCCGATTATCTAAAGATTGCTCCTAAGTTAGTACGTGTTGCACGCGATGCTCCATTGCCTAAGGTAGATCTTTCCCTTCCTAAGGCACCTGCAGATTTATCAGTTATCTACCAATTCAAGGAGCGTTACGCGCTAGGTGCGAGCGTTGATCGTTTGATCAGTGCATTAGGTTGGTAGCACTTCTTCTTTCAGCACTTTCTGGAACCATACTTTCTGCAGCCTTTGAGCCAGTGGGGAAGTGGTGGGTAGCGCCGATCGCGATCGCGGTCCATATGTATGCCTTATCGATCTCCACTAGAAAG
>JBDLUF010000079.1:0-5260 GCA_039805445.1 Actinomycetota bacterium
AGTAAAAGAGGATTCGGTAGCGATTCCAGTTCCTTATGTAATGAGCGGCGGTACAGATAACAAAGCACTAGCTGATTTAGGAATTATTGGTTACGGGTTCTCTCCACTCAAGCTGGATGCTGATTTCAATTTCATGGCGATGTTCCATGGAGTAGATGAGCGAGTACCTGTTGAAGGCCTTACTTTTGGAGCGCGTGTGCTTAAGGATTTCCTAGAACACGCCTAAAGGCTGATCTCATCCAAAGCGGTCCGAACAATCTCCGGAAGTGAGATCTCTTCGCTCTTCAGCACGCCCCGAAGTTGGGCACCTGTTCTGGCTCCAATAAGTGAGCTAGTAACTCCTGGTGCATCACGCACCCACGCTAAGGCAACTTCAAGTGGTGAAAAACCTAAGCCCTCAGCTGCAACAGCAACGGCTTCAACTATTTTTGCTGAACGAGAGTCCAAGTACGGTTCAATATGCTTTGCAAAATGTGGCGCAGCACCGCGTGAATCACTCGGAATACCTTTGCGGTATTTACCTGTCAATACTCCGCGAGCAAGAGGTGCCCACGCTAAAAATCCCAAACCACATTCAACTGCAGCATCGATAATTTCAAACTCCGCATTTCGATTAAGAAGTGAGTACTCACCTTGAACAGTAGTCAATGGTGCTTTCATCGAATTTGATTGCTGCTTTGTGGCAGCTCTTGCTAACTGCCAACCAGAGTAATTACTTACTCCAACATATCGAGCGCGACCAGTTGTGTATGCATAATCAAGCGCAGACAATGTGTCATCTAGGGGAGTGACCTCATCCCAATTGTGTATCTGCCAAATATCTACAAAATCTGTTCCCAGACGGTTGAGTGAACGATCCAACTCAGCGATTAATGAATGTCGTGAAGCATCTACCCGTCGAGTTCCATCAGCAAAATTGATTCCTGCTTTGGTTGCGATAATGACATCATCGCGATTGAAAAGTGTCCCGATTAAGCCACCGATTACACGTTCGCTGTCTCCATCACCATAGGTAGCTGCGGTATCAAGAAAGTTTCCGCCAGCATCTAAAAAGGCACGGCACTGATCCGCCGCTTCAATCTCATCGGTGTCCCGTCCCCAGGTCATGGTTCCAAGTCCCAAGCGAGAAAGTGCTAATCCGCTTCCGCCAGCTCGTCGCTTTTCCATGGTGCGACCTTAGCAAGGCCGAAGGGCAAAAGCTGCGATAGCCTTTCATTATGCGTTTAGTTTTGATCCGACATGCCCACTCCCAATCAAATGCTTCTGGGGTTTTATCGGGACGACTACCCAATATTCACCTATCTGAAAAGGGCATAAAGCAGTCGCAACTACTTTCCAAAAGGCTCGGAAACTTTGCGGTCGCGCAGTTAAGAGTTTCACCAATGGAAAGATGCTTTGAGACTATTTCTCCTTGGCTCAACGATGTTGTCCTTAAGAATTCACCAGATTTTGAACCGATCATCGATCCTTCACTCAATGAGGTCGATTACGGAGATTGGAGTGGAAAGAAACTAATCTCTTTGGCGCGCAAGAAAGAGTGGCGCACGGTTCAAGAATCACCCAGCCGCATGTACTTTCCTGGCGGTGAAGGAATAGCCCAGATGCAATCTCGTGCGATGAGTGTTGTTCATGAGCTTGCCAAGCTTCCGGATTCTAAAACCGCTGTGATCGTTAGCCATGGCGATGTCATTAAATCTATAGTCGCATCCGCTCTCGGCACACACCTTGATGAGTTCCAAAGAATCATTATCGATCCTGCTTCTGTTTCAGTTTTGGATTATTCGGGAATTAAGCCTCGTGTTTTGCTTCTCAATGACACACGAGGGGTTGTTACAGATTTACTACAAGCACCTAAACGCTCCCGAAACCTTTTAGGTGGGGGAGCCGGTAAGTGAGGCACTCCTTCACCAATCCCGATCGATGTGTAGCTGGAACCATTGGTGCACCAGGTGAACGTGCCTTCTTTATCCAAGCCCGTTCAGAGAATCGAGTTATTAGCGTTGCCGTTGAAAAAGCGCAGGTTCAAGCGGTCGCAAATCGTTTAGAGCTCATGATCGCCGAAGTGCGTAAGGCAAATCCACTTGTTGTTATAGAAACCTTGCCAGCAGATGATGCTCCACTAGACACACCAGTTGATGAAGAGTTTCAGGTTGGTGCCATTTCCTTAGCGTGGAATGATGAAACGCAGCTCATTGCTCTCGAACTGTATGAGTTAGAAGATGATGAGGAAGATGCCGAAGGCAGTGTTCTGGAAATCAATTATTCACTCGGAATGGCTGCAGCTTTTGCGCAGCGATCAAAAGCGGTTGTAAACGCGGGACGATTGCCGTGTCCATTTTGCGGGATCCCGATTGATCCGCGTGGACATCTGTGTCCGAGGGCAAATGGCTACCGTCGATAAGTTAGCGATCTTGCGTGATGGCGCGTTGCGAGTCACTGGACGGTTAGTTGATGCATCCAACGCCACTTTGTATGCAACCTCAACCTTCAACGAAGAGGAATTAATTTGTATTTACAAGCCAATTGCGGGCGAAAGACCTTTATGGGATTTTTCTGAAGGATCATTGGCTTATCGTGAATACGCGGCATATTTAGTAAGCGATCGAATTGGTTTTAATCTTGTTCCGCTCACTATTTTGCGTGACGGTCCCTATGGCGAAGGAATGGCGCAGGAGTGGATCACCATTGATGAATCCATTGATCTGGGTGTTTTCTTTTCAACTGACCATCCCTCTTTGCGACTAATGGCGCTTTTTGACGCGATTGTTAACAACACCGATCGCAAGATTGGACATTTATTACCGCTCACCAAGGAGATTGTTTACGGCTGCGATCATGGGGTAACTTTTCATGTTGAGGACAAATTACGGACTGTTTTATGGCAATGGGCAGAGGATCCATTTAGCAAGCAAGAGATAGAGATCCTGCAAAAAACTGAAAAACTTTTGAGTGGAGAATTAGGAGCTTTGCTTGAGCCGCTGCTGACGCAAGAGGAGATCGCTGCAACACAACACCGTGTATCTCGCTTAATCTCCGAAGGTGCATTCCCACTACCAAATCCCAACTGGCCCGCTGTTCCGTGGCCGGCTTTCTAAGAAAGCAATACGATACAGATATGAACTCTTGGGTCTCGGTTGATGTTCCCGCTTTGGCCAGAGGTGTCGAACTACCAGCACTACGGCTCTCTGACACAGCCTCACAAAGTGTAAAAGCTGTGCAGAAGAAGGCCACGTATCGCATGTATGTATGCGGGATTACTCCTTACGATTCAACCCACCTTGGACATGCAGCTACATATTTAACCTTTGACCTAATCAATCGTTACCTCAGGGCTTCCGGATCAACGGTTAATTACGTACAAAACATCACTGATATTGATGATCCTTTACTTGAGAGAGCTATTCGTGATGGTGTTGATTGGAAGGATCTCGCTCATCAACAAATAGATCTATTTCGTGGCGACATGGTTGCACTTCGAGTTATTCCGCCCGCACATTACATAGGCGCTGTTGAAGCAATTCCACTTGTTGTCGAAGCGGTGAATGAGCTTGCATCGCGAGAAAGTATCTACCCCGTTGATAGCGATCTGTACTTCGCCGTAAATAAGGATCCTCAATTTGGAAGACGATCACATCTGTCTACGAAGGATATGTCCACCATATTTTCTGAGCGTGGAGGCGACCCTTTACGCGCAGGAAAACAAAACCCACTTGATTGTTTAGTGTGGATGAGTCAGCGACCTAATGAACCTGGATGGGAATCATCGTTGGGTGTCGGGCGACCAGGATGGCACATTGAATGCACAGCAATCGCACTTAAGTTTTTGGCTCCATTAGATACAGAAGTAACACTTATTGATATCCAAGGTGGCGGAAGTGATCTGATCTTCCCTCACCACGAAATGTGCGCCGCTCAAGCACATGTGATGACAGGTAAGGAGTTAGCCGCCTCATATGTTCACACCGGAATGATTGGCCTAGATGGCGAAAAGATGAGCAAGAGCAAGGGAAATCTTGTCTTTGTCTCACGCTTAGTTGCTGCAGGGGTTGATCCGATGGCGATTCGTTGGGCGCTTATGTCTACCCATTATCGTGTTGATCGAATGTGGAGCGATGAAGTATTAAGCAAAGCCCAGCTTGAAGTTTCCAAAGTTAAAGAGGCTTTGAAGATGTCAGATGTTGCACCGACAGCACAATTGGTTCAAGAAATAGCAGAAGCAATCAGCAATGATCTTGATACCCCAACAGCAATTGCAGCGCTTATTTCTTGGAGCCAAGAGACTATGAATGGATCTAGCGGGGGAGATGTAAAGCAATTGAGAAATACCCTGGATGCACTTTTGGGTTTAACTCTTTAATCCTCTTTTTGTCGACGTAAATATCTCTCAAACTCTTTAGCAATGCTGTCTCCGGAAACATCGGGAAGTTCGGCAGCATCTTTACTTTCTTCAAGCGCCTTTACATACTCAGCAACTTCTGTATCTTCCGCGGCCAAATCATTGACCTCTTGCTCCCAAGAGTCTGCACTCTCCGGTAAGTCTGCCAATGGAATCGATACCTCTAAAAACTCTTCCAGGGTATTGATCAAAGCCAATGTTGCTTTCGGAGATGGTGCATTGGAAGCGTAATGTGGAACAGCTGCCCATAAAGAGATCGCATCAATGCCACGTCGCATGCACCCATCTTGGATGATTCCCAGAATTCCAGTTGGACCTTCGTATTTAGATACGGAAACACCCAACCGAGCCGCAATCGATGGATGAGCACCCGTTCCGGTGACAGAGATTGGACGAGTATGAGGAGTATCTGCAAGTAATGAACCAATTGTGATGATGAGCGAAACCTCTAGATCATCAGCTAAATCCAAAAGATCAGAGGTGAAACTTTTCCAACGCATCGAAGGTTCAACTCCGGTGACTATTACTAGATCTCGTGGCATTGAAGGAATCGATAATCCAAAAACTTGAGTGGTTGGCCAGGTAAGGCTGCGAATTTCGCTCTCATCAATGGAGACAACTGGACGATTTACTTGAAAATCGTAGAAATCTTCAGACTCAACATCTGCTATCAACTCTGGTACTACATCATCACTTTTATCGCGCCATCCAGATAACAAGTGCTCTACCGCACCAGAAGCCGCTTCAGCAGCATCATTCCAGCCAGAAAAGGCCATGATCATGACCGGATTTCGCAGCAGTGGAATCTGATGAATCTCCATGAAAGCAACCTTAAGGTAACCTACGTCAAATGAGTACTCCAAC
>JBDLUF010000080.1:0-5187 GCA_039805445.1 Actinomycetota bacterium
GCAACTTTTAACACTAGGTAGGTCTTTTCTTCACCCTTGATCACACGAGTTTCAATAGCTTCGATTAATGCAGCCCCGTGATGAGGATAAACAACGGTTTCGCCGACCTTAAATGTCATGTGATGCCCTTCGCTAGAGGGTCAATTCTACCAGCAATTGCGCATTCACAAAACCCGGTAAAAGCAGCGTCAATCACTACTAATTTGATGTGAGACAATTGCACCTATGCGTCGCACACTATCTGCAATAGCAATTGCATCTCTTGCCGTCTCACTTACTGGATGTGGAGCTGGTTTTAACGCCGCTTCTCGTCAAGTAACACAGGTAACCGATGGTGCTGAGGCTTCAATCATTTCGACAGAGAACAACATCCGTGTAGTTAACCTGCTTGTGGTTGCTGCTGAGGGTGGAACAGGTGTTCTTGTTGGAACAATCGTGAGCGCTTCAGAAAATGAAGATGCATTGCTAGGTGTTGCGATCAACGGCACCGTTGCTCAATTAACGGGCAAGAATACTCTTCCAAAGAACTCACCAATTATTTTTGAAGGACCAAGTGCCAACGCTAAGGCGATCTTGCCCGGCTTTGGGGCTAAACCCGGAACTCATGTTCGCGTAACAATGTTCTTTGCTCGCGCTGGCGAGATCACAAAGGATGTAATCGTCCGCGATAACACCGATGAGTACTCAGGAATTACTGGTGGTGCAATTTTGGCGACAACAACCGCCTCGCCTTCACCATCACCTACTGCAACTAAGTAGCGTTTACTTCTTTCCCTGGTTTGCAACAGCTGCGATAGCTTCCTTTGCAGCCGCTGGATCTAAATACTCGCCACCCTTTACAACTGGCTTAAAGTTTTCATCCAGCTTGTAGTACAGCGGAATACCTGTAGGAATGTTCAGTCCTGCGATATCAGCATCACTAATTCCATCAAGGTGCTTAACCAATGCACGCAAAGAGTTTCCGTGAGCGGTAACCAATACGCGCTTGCCAGCCTTAAGGTCCGGAACGATTGACTCATCCCAGTACGGAAGCATGCGGGTAATAACATCTTTCAGACACTCAGTTTTTGGTGCCGCTGCGCCTAAATCTGCATAGCGTGGGTCTTTTGCCTGGCTAAAAGGATCAGCGTCATCAATTGCTGGCGGCGGAACATCAAAGCTTCGGCGCCACAGTTGGAACTGCTCTTCGCCGTACTGTGCCAAGGTCTGCGCCTTGTCCTTGCCCTGTAATGCGCCGTAGTGACGTTCATTCAAACGCCAGGAACGCTTTACTGGGATCCAGTGACGATCACATGTATCTAGAGCTAATTGCGAGGTATGGATCGCACGACGTAACAACGATGTGTGAACAACATCTGGCAACAGGCCGCGTTCTGCCAACATCGAACCACCGCGACGAGCCTCGGCTTCACCCTTTTCAGATAGACGCACATCTACCCAACCGGTGAAGAGATTTTTAGCGTTCCATTCAGATTCGCCGTGGCGCAAAAGTACGAGTTCGAAGTTAGTCATGGCTGCAGTCTAAACCAAATGCTGCAAATTAAACCAAATGCTTAAAGGCATCTAAATTGGCCAGCGATTCTCCGCGTGAGAGTCTCCACGCCCATTCCCGACGGATCGCATTTGCAAAGCCAAGTTCCAACAGCGGATTAAATGAGTTATCGCTGTATTGAAGAACTGAACCAATTAAACGATCAAGCTCGCGATCTGTGACAGCAAACAATGGCAAACGGCCAACTAAGAAGATATCCCCGACCTCATTGGTTGCAAAGGCGATTCCATACATCGATGCATTCTTTGACATGCACCAGGCATGGACTTGATCTGCGTTGTCATCAGGTTTGCGAATCACAAAGGCGTTGATGCTTAAAGAATGATCCCCAACAACTAGCGCGCAATGAGTCTGTAACTTTTTCTCGCCCGGCAAGGTTAGTAAAAAAGTATTGTTATCTTTGCGGTCGTATTCCAGATCATGCGAATCTAAAAACTCTTCAATAACTACGCGTGGATCAATCCCAGCCATTTACGCTTCCAATGATTTGCGTGCTTCGCCAATTACTAGGTCGTAAATATCTAGTGTTCCACGGGCGGTTGCATCCCAACCGAAGTGAGAAGCATGTTCAATCGCACCCATGGAAAGCAGTACACGGCGCTGAGGCTCCTGCAGCAAACGCGCAATAACCGATGACCACGCCTTTGGATCATGTCCATCAACTAAAACACCAGAAATACCATCGGCAACAGCTGTGCGAAGGCCACCAACCGCAGTTGCTACAACTGGTGTTCCGCAGGCCTGTGCTTCAAGTGCAACAAGTCCAAAGCTCTCGCTATAACTTGGAACAACTACTAAATCAGCTGCGCGGTACCACTGCGCGAGATCTTTACGAGCAACAGGTGGCTCGAAGCGAACCACATCATCGATGCCAAGCCAGGTTGTTAACTCTTTCAGGCGATCAACCTCATCAGTATTTGCACCTGATGCACCGCCCATAACGTTGACAACTAACTTGTGACGAAGCAACGGTGAGTGCTTAACAAGTTCACTAGTTGCACGGATCAAAACCTCTGGACCCTTATGTGGCTGAATGCGACCAACGAAAGAAACTACAAGTGCTTCATGTGGCAGACCAACATATTCACGGGCCTCGCTGCGACTTTCACCTGGTGTGAATGTATACAGATCTACACCTGGGCTAACAACATGGACAATATCTGGGCAGGCATCGTACAAAGAGACCAGGCTTGCACCTTCGGCATCGGTATTAGCAATCAAGGCATTAGCTGCTGCTACAACCTGAGTTTCGCCCTGCACACGAATCATTGGCTCTGGGCTTTCACCTTCTGCCAAGTTCAAATTCTTAACCCGTGCCATAGTGTGCATGGTGTGTACCAAAGGAATTGAAAGCTCTTTAGCAGCTTGCATCGCAACCTTGCCCGATAACCAGTAATGCGAGTGAATCACATCGTAATTTTCACTCTTTACAATTCGCAAAAACTCGCGGGATAAACCGGCAATATGTGCCGGTAACTGTTCCTTGGTTAGCGTGCCATGTCCGCAATCAATATGGCGCACGCGAACCCCCGGAGAAATTTCAACAATCTCTGGTGCATCAGCATCGGTGCGACGTGTGAAGATATCAACTGACACACCCATCGCAGCCATACGTTGCGCCGATTCCAAAACATAAATGTTCATGCCGCCAGCATCGCCAATACCTGGTTGATCCAGGGGCGAGGTGTGCACCATTACAGTTGCAATGCGGCCATTCATAGAGCTTTAAGGGTACGCCTATCTACAGCGTTGCGCGAATACTGCCGACTGGCAAGCCAGCACCAAGAGTATGTACCGGCTCCTCTTTGGCATCAATACCAAACTTGGCAAGTGCTGCAGCGGTAATTGCAGGCATTGCACGTTGATTACCATCGCTGATCTTGATCGCCAATGTTCGACCATCAGGAAGAGATGCAACATTGACCGCTTCAGCGCCATCCTTCATAAACAATCCTGGAATGTTTTGCATTAAACGAGTTGCAAGTCGCCCAGGACCAGAAACCATTTCAGGAAAATCGCGACAAGCTTGCGCCACAGATTGATGAACAGAATCTGCACTAATTGTTAAGTTTCTAATGCCGCGAGCAAGACCCAGCAATGAAAAGAGAAATAGTGGTGCACCGCACCCATCAACACTTGTTAGTGCCACCGCTTCACCGCTCATACTTTCAACCTCTGCCTTGATCGCTAGCTGCAAAGGATGTGTTGGATCCAAATAGGTATCGGTTGGCCAGCCATTAATAACGCAGGTTGCCAGCATTCCGGCATGCTTTCCGCTGCAGTTCATCGCTAATCGCGTTGGACTAGCTGTGCGACGAAGCTCTTCATCTAATGGACGATCCAAGATGCATTGCAGTGAATGCTCATCAAGACCAACCTTGGCCAAAATCGCCTGTGCACCTTGCTGATGCATCGGTGTTCCCGCATGAGATGCGCACACCAAAGCCAGCAAACGTGGCTCAATATCTAATCCAGCACGCACCATCGCAGATGCCTGAATTGATTTAAGAGATGAACGTGAGTAAATATTCAAAGTTGGATCACCCTTTTGAAAAAGAATTGATCCATCGGCATTAAGCAAAACCAAATGTCCTGAATGAACAGATTCAACAACCCCGCTACGTGTGACCTCAGCTAAAACCTCACCGAGCATCGAGTTAGCGTTACTCACTTTGACGTTCTAAGGATGACCAGATGTGTGCCTGTAGTTCATGTCCTTCAGCGGCCATGTCGTAGGCGCTAAATAACTGTCCTTCAACCAGTCCATATAAACGCACACCAGCTGTAACAACCTTGGCAGATGGTGCAGAGTAGCCTTGATCTAAAACTAATTGAATCTTGGGACCATCAAACTGACCCACCCAACCTTCAGTAATTCCGGTGTTGTGTGAAATAACCACCTCTAAAACATTGTTGGGCTTAACGCGCCAGAATCCAACCTCTGATGCGCCCGGACGAACAATCTCGCCCTCTGCATCGATGATCCAGGAACGAGAAAAGTAGTTAAGAAAGTTGCGACCATCATGGTTAAAGACAACCTCTTGCGCGTACTCAAAGGGTTGGATCGTTGGATATTCACCGTGACCTTTTCCGCGCCAGGTTCCAACTATCCATGCCAATGGATTGAGATCTGGATGCAAACCTTCAGGGATTGTGAAAACCATTAGGGACGTTGCCTCCAGTTAGTGATTCGTCGCGCTTGTGATTGGCGACCTTTAAATGCGTAAACAATGAGCGCAACACCTAGTGCAATGGCAACAAGGCCAAGGATTACCGAGGTGAACAACTCCATGGCTTAAGAATAGCGGTTAAACGATTACCTCTTGATTGGCCGGAATTCCATCAATTGTTAGCGTTGCATCGGCTGGAGTATTGCGCTTAACAATGGCCAGTGCGATTGTTCCTAATTCATGGTGACGGGCAACGGTGCCGACAAAACCAACAACAACGCCATCATTTTCAACCTTGGTGCCAGCAGCTGGAAAACCAATATCGCTGCCATCAAGGTGCAACATCACCAAGCGACGTGGCGGATTACCTAAGTTATAAATCTTTGCCACGGTTTCTTGACCGCGGTAGCAACCCTTTTTCATATGAACCGCTGTATTTAAAACACCTAATTCATTAGGAATTGA
>JBDLUF010000081.1:0-5043 GCA_039805445.1 Actinomycetota bacterium
CATAATGCGTGGAGTAACTACATAATTTTCAATCTGGACATAAACGACGTATGCCACGAAGGCAACGATGCCAATCAATAGTGATTGCGACAAGGCAATTAAGGTGAAAACTCCCGCACCAATAAAATGCCCAATCAATGGAATCAAGGCAGCGATCAAGACAAACATTCCGATTGCAATTGGTGAGGGAAGCCCCAGAATTGTCGAAAGAATAGTGACAAACACCGCTGCCATTGCAGCGATTACTATTTGGCTACCCACAAAAGAGCCCACACGTGCGATTACCGCATTTGTGAGTAACCCGACGCGATCACGACGACTAGCAGGTACCAGTGAGAGTCCAAGGTTTACCGCTTGTGGCAATGAAGTAATGAAGTAAAGAGTTAAAACTAAGATTGTTAATGCGGTAAAAAATCCTGATAATACAGATTTACCCACACCAATAACGCCACCAAATGTAGAAATTAAGAGGGTTCCATCTGAAGTTATGGACTTTAATCGTGTCTGCAACGTGTCAATGAGTCCATATTGAGTATTGAGCTTATTAATCGTTTCATTTTTCATTAAATCTTGCAGAAGCTGAGGTCCGGCTTCAATGAGATTAGTTCCCTGACTAATCACAGGTGGAATTACAACTAATGAAAAGAAAATCACAAAGAGAATCACTGATGAGAAAATTACGGTGACAGCGGCGTTACGAGAGAGATTACGCTTTCTCAGCGCTTCGACAGCTGGATTTAAACCAGTGGCAAGGAACAGTGCGATCAAAATTAAGACAAATATTTGGCTAACTGATGCAAGTGCGCGCATCAACACAATCGCTGTTAAGGCACCCAATGTTGCAACAAACCCAAAGTAGAAGGGGTGAGATCGGTTGATGGGAGCGCCCAAGGTTCCATATTCAGCAGCGACCTTCTCTGCCTTCGGTGATCGAGTTGTTGCCTTCTTAATGCGCTCTGTAATAGCCATAGGGACATTCTAAAGTGAATAGATCACTCTTATTGAGACGTGGTGTTCATGTTCCCGACACATTTATACGAGAGAATACTGACCATGGCGTTGCGCATTACAGGCTTAGGCGAGGAGATCGCAGCTGTTACCGGCCTACCCTGGCACCTGCCCCTTGAAGAGTGGCCGGAGGATCCAGTCCTTGCGGAAAAACGCGGTATTTCTCGACATGTTGTGCGTCTAGTACGTGCAAGCAATGATCCCGACGCCGAGGTTTATGCGGTTAAAGAGACGGTGTCAGAGTTTGCAAATCGCGAGTACAAGATTTTGCGAGAACTGACTCATCTCAACGCTCCTTGTGTTGAACAAGTAGCTGTGGTTGAAGGGCGCACCGATGCACATGGTGAAGAGCTTCCATGTGCGATCGTTACTCGATTCTTGCCGTATTCATTGCCTTATCGAGTGCTTTTATCGGGTGCCGTTACCGCCCATGAGATCACAACTATGGCAAGTGCGTTAGCGCTGCTATTGGTCAGATTGCACCTTTTGGGTTTCTGGTGGGGAGATTGTTCTCTATCTAATACTTTGTTCCGCCGCGATGCAGAGGGCTTTGCTGCTTACCTTGTCGATGCTGAAACAGGTGAGTTTCAGAAAACCCTCAGTGATGGTCAACGTGAACATGATTTAGATATTGTGCACTTTAACGTTGCTGCAGAGCTCGAGGATCTTGCGCTGTCTGGAGTTTTGTATCCCGGCATGGAACCTGTGCGTGCATCGGAAGCGGTTATCCGTCGCTACCGTCGTATCTGGGCCGCGCTCAAGGAAAGACAATTATTAGATCCAAAGGATCGTCACGCTGTTGAACGAGCGATGCGCCAGTTACATGATCTTGGATTTGCTGTTGAAGAGGTAGCGATCACTATCGATGGTGATACACAAATGATCTCATTCCAACCCAAGTTAGTTGCAGCTGGATATCACACCCAACGTCTGCGGGATTTAACTGGGCTTGATGCTGAAGAGTTACAAGCGAAACGTTTGCTTGCATCCTTTGATCGATACAACGCACGCGAAAACAAATTGGGAATAAGTATTCAAGAGATGGCAAAGAAGTGGATCTCAGAGGTCTTTGAGCCGGTAATTAGTAGAGTGCCTGATCACATGAGAGGTCGTGTGGAACGCGCGCAGATGTTCCATGAAATCCTTGAAAATCGCTGGTATTTGAGTGAAAAAGCAGGCTATGACGTTGGGTTAGATGAGGCTACAGATAATTACTGTGCCGAAATCCTGCCGCTTCGCCGCGACTCGGGCGTCGACATAGTTGTTGAATAGATAGAATGGCAACATGAGCTTGCCACCTAACTTCGGTCAAGCCTTTGATTTAAGTTCCTTAACTAAGCCAAAGGTAGATCCATCGATTCCAATGCCTGGAATTGAAGTATCTGTCGAAAACTTAAGTAGCGACATCCTTCCCTTATCTCTTGTACGTCCAGTAATTGTTTTGATGTGGTCTCCGCGATCTCCAGAATCTGTAGAGATGGTTAAGGTTCTCGGAAAACTCGAAGTAGATTACAAAGCAGCCTTTTCACTTGCGCGAGTTGATATTGAAGCCCATCCTCAAGTGGCACAAGCATTTCAAACCAAATCAATTCCTTACGCGGTTGCAATTATTGCCGAGCAAATGGTTCCATTATTTGAACAGTCCTACCCTGAAGCACAGGTAAAGATGGTTATCGATAAGGTCATCGCTCTTGCAGCTGAACAAGGTGTCGGCGAAGCGCCTGTCGAGCAGATGGAAGCAGAAGAGATCGAAGCTATGGAAGCGCTCGAGTCTGGCAATTACATCGCTGCTGAGGCGGCATATAAGAAGTGGCTTTCACGCAAACCAGCTGAAAATCTTGCAAAGTTAGGTTTGGCACAGACGCAGTTGTTAATGCGCACCGAAGGCCTAGAACTCAATGCTGTTATTGAAGAGTCCACTAAGAATCCAACTGACATAGATCTGCAGTTAAAAGCGGCAGATGTTGAAATTGTTAATGGTGGGGTAGAGGCGGCATTTACCCGTTTGCTGCATGCGGTTCGTGCAACATCGGGGGATGATCGCGCAAAGGTTAAAGATCATTTGCTCAACCTCTTTGCTTTAGTTGACCAAGGTGACCCACGTTTGGTGGCAGCTCGTAAAGAGCTAGCCAGTGCGCTATTTTGAAAAAAACTATAAGCGTTGAGCATGAACTAAACCTTATAAAGGCGCTGTTCTTCCTCTTCGGCCTGCTCATCATGTCCTGGGTGCCTCGCTTCCCCGAAGTTAAGGCAAATCTTCAACTCACCAATGGCGAGTTTGGCTCATTGCTCAGCATGGGAGCAATCGGAAACCTTGTAGCGTTATTAACAGTTGGCCATCTTGTCCATAAGTATGGTGCGCGCTGGATGCTTCATATTGGAGCTTTTCTACTCGCCATTAGCTTGGTGTTTTTAACTCACAGCACCTCAAGTTTAGTATTTCTAGTTTTTATCATTATTCAGGGTGGAGCTATTTCCGCCTTTCATATTTCTATCAACTCCCAAGGTTTCTATTTCCAAGATAGAACTAAGAAGCAAATCATTACTCTACTTAGCGGGTTCTGGAGCAGTGGTGCTCTAATTACATCAATGATCGCAGGCTTACTTGTGGACCGAGTGGCCTTAGGAACTTATTCAAACTTTCTCTCATTTTTCTGTTTTCTACTTATGACCTTCATCATCAATCGCATTTCTCCCAACTTGGTTCAGGCCGACCAAAACCCAGATTCTGAACACCGCGCACGAGATATGTTTAAAGGTTTTACAATCGATCGACAGGTATCAGCTGCATTGTTATTGGTCATTATGCTTGAGTATGCGGTTGGTGATTGGGCGGCAATTTTTGTTAAGGAGGATATGAAAATTGTAGGAGGTATACATACCCTGCCCTACATTCTCTTCACTTTGGCAATGATTATTGGTCGTCTGAACCTACACAATCTATTGCCACGGTACTCCATAGAAAATCTTGTTGTAAAAGCATCATTACTTTCCGGAGCTTCATTCATCACTGGCATTCTTGCCGTCAGTTTGGTAGGAACCTCAAACAAAACCCTTGTCATTGTGATCCTTTCAATTAGCTTCACAATTGCAGGTCTTGGCTCCTCATTCTTGGGCCCATCTGTCATGAATGCTGCAAATACACGCTCCAAATTTCCATCTAGCGTCGTTATTGGCCAGATTGGTGTCATCAATATTTCACTGGTATTTGTTGTCCGCTGGGTTATTGCTTGGACTGCGCAGGCCACATCTTTGACCTTTGCACTACTTATTCCAGCGGTTATGTTGTTAACCGTTCCTTACTTTGCAAAGATCTTTAAGAACGCTTAAACCAGATCGTTGCTAGTGGCGGAATCCGCACAGATGCTATTTGAGAAGCACCAACAATTACAGGCTCATTACTTACGCCGCTTCCACCAAAGCTGAGATCATCTGTATTCAGAACCTCTGTCCAAATTCCTGCATTTGGAAATGGAAGTTGGTAACTCTCGTGTGGTACTGGTGAAAAGTTTGTAACAGAAACTATTGAGGAAGCGTTCTCATCCCATCGAGCAAAGGCAACAACATTTGCCGCTCCATCATTTCCCACCAACCAAGTAAAACCTTCAGGGTTTGTATCTTTTTCCCACAATGCAGCGGTTGCTTTATAAACAGCGTTGAGTTCCGCAACGGTTTTTTGAACGCCTTGATGCTCTGCATACTCGGTTAAGTACCACTGCAAACCGGCGCTTTCATTCCATTCATCATTTTGTGCAAACTCACTTCCCATAAACAGCAACTTCTTACCGGGATGCGCCCACATAAATCCATACAGCGCTCTTAGGGTTGCAAGTTTTTGCCAGCGATCTCCCGGAAACTTATTTACTAACTGGCCTTTTCCATGCACAACCTCATCATGGGAGAGCGGAAGCATGAAGTTCTCACTCCAGGCATACAAAATCGAGAAGGTAATTTCATTGTGGTGATAGACGCGATGGATTGGTTGATGTGACAAGTACTGCAAAGTGTCATGCATCCAACCCATGTTCCACTTAA
>JBDLUF010000082.1:0-5017 GCA_039805445.1 Actinomycetota bacterium
TAAGGGTATCGATGTTATCTACTCAGCAGCAGGTGGATCAGGTGCGGGTAACTTCGCAGCTGCTACAGATGCTGCAAAGGCTGGCAAGAAGGTTTGGACTATCGGAGTTGACTCTGATCAGTACCTAACAGCTTCAGCAGCTGAGAAGAAGAACATGCTCACATCAATGATCAAGCGTGTTGACCGCGCTGTTTACGATGTAATTGCAACAGCTGTTGCTGGTTCATCAGTTAACGACGTTCTTGATGAGTCAGGTATCTACGGTCGCGTATACAACCTCTCACTTGATGGTGTTGGCGTTTCTTACTCAGGTGGATACATCAACAAGTACAAGGCTCAGATCAACAAGGCTGCAGCTGCAATCAAGTCAGGAAAGATCAAGGTTCCAACAAAGCCATAATAGGTTTGTGGAATTAATTAGTTAGAAAGTGGCATTTGGCCCAACAATGGAGTTAGATCTCCTTGTTGGGCCAAATGTTTTTCAAGCGGTGCTAGTCAAAGGAGACTCAAAGTGTCTGTAGCAGTAGAACTGCGACACATAACGAAGCGCTTCCCAGGGGTTATTGCGAACAAGGATGTTTCAATCAAGGTTGAAACCGGAACTGTGCACGCACTCGTTGGTGAAAATGGCGCTGGCAAGTCAACGGTAATGAAGATTTTGTACGGCATGCAACGCCCAGATAGTGGCGAAATCTTGGTTAACGGCAAAGAAGTTAACTTTAAGAATCCGAATGATGCGATTGATGCAGGAATTGGTATGGTGCACCAACACTTTATGTTGGCTGACAATTTCACAGTCCTTGAAAATATAATTTTAGGTTCAGAGCCAAAGCATGGCGCGACAATTGATTTTGCAGGTGCGCGTGCAAAGGTTGTCGAAATGGCAGCTCAGTACGGCTTAGATATTGATCCAGATGTTTTAGTTGAAGAGTTAGGTGTTGGACAGCGCCAACGCGTAGAGATCCTCAAGGTTTTATTCAGAGGCGCAAACATTTTGATCTTTGATGAACCAACCGCTGTGCTAGTTCCGCAAGAGGTTGATGATCTCTTCCAAGCCCTCGAAGGTTTACGTGCCCAAGGCATGGCTGTCATCTTTATCTCTCATAAGCTTGATGAGGTTTTGCGGGTAGCCGACGAAGTAACAGTTGTGCGACAGGGTTCTACTGTTGCCGAAGTTAAATCTAAGGATGTAACCGCCCGCCAATTAGCAGAACTCATGGTTGGCAGCGAGCTTCCAAAGCCTGCAACAGTTGGTCATACTCGTCGAGAAGAAATTACCTTGGCGCTTAAAGATGTTTCAATTCCAACAGCAACAGGTAGCCGCGATCTGCTTTCAAAGATCACCTTTGACCTACACGCAGGTGAAGTTGTCGGAATCGCAGGTGTTGAAGGTAATGGACAAGCTGAACTCGTTGAGGCGATTATGGGACTTCGTGATTACACAGGTTCTATTGAGTTTCATGGCACATCAATTGATGAATTAAGCGTTGCAGATCGTCATGATTTAGGAATTGGTTTAATTCCTGAAGATCGTCAACGCCAAGCATTGATGATGACCTCGCCATTGTGGGAGAACAGAATTCTCGGCCATCAGCGTGGCAAGCCTGTGATGCGTGGCTTTATTCTTGATAAGAAAGCCACAATCGACAGCACCCGCACAATCATGCAGGAGTTTGATGTTCGAGCACCTGGCCCAGATACATTGGCGGCAGCCTTATCTGGTGGAAATCAGCAAAAGTTTATTGTCGGTCGTGAAATGAGTAAGGCACCTGCGTTGTTGGTGGCATCTCATCCAACCCGCGGCGTAGATGTTGGTGCGCAAGGTGCAATTTGGGATGTGCTTCGTAAAGCACGTGAAAAGGGAATGGCGATTGTGCTTATCTCAGCTGACCTTGAAGAGTTAATCGGAATGTCGGATCGTTTGCTGGTTATGTTGCGTGGAGCAATCACCGCTGAATTAGATCCTGCAAAGACAACCCCAGAGCAACTTGGCTCAGCGATGACAGGTGCAGCATGAGTAACGCGCTTTCAAGGAAGTTCAGCCCAAGCAAGGTTGGATTAGCGGTCGCTGCTCCACTTGCTGCAGCAGTCTTCTCAATCTTGATTTCTAGCCTTGCAGTAATCGCAAGTAAGAAATCCCCTATGGATGCCTTTAAGACGATGTGGGATTACGGTACAGAAACCGGATCCCTCATGGAGGTAGTGAACACCGCTACTCCTTACTACATTGCGGCTATTGCAATTGCAGTTACCTTTAGGGCTGGATTATTTAACATTGGTGTTGAAGGCCAACTGCGTCTAGGTGCGCTCTTTAGCTGTTACATCGGTGCGATGTTTGTATTACCGCCGGTATTACACATCGCAGCGGTTTTTATCGTTGCAATGACCTTTGGTGGATTATGGGCTGCAATCGCCGCATACTTAAAGGTAAAACGTGGAGTTAATGAAGTTATTTCGACAATCATGCTCAACGCACTAGCTGGTGGATTATCTGCCTATTTACTCTCAAAGCATTTTGCATTAGTTGAGGAAGGTTCAAACAACCTTCAAACTAAGGAACTTCCAGCCTCAGCCCAAATTCCAGATTTAATGCCGTTACTTCGTAAATTAGGCGTTGAAGATCAGCCGGGTGGTGGCGTGTATGGAATGTTCTTTGTTGCTGTTGCCCTAGGTCTCATTTTCTGGTTTGTAGTCAATCGCACCCGTTTTGGCTTTGAGTTACGCGCATCTGGTTTGAATCCAATCGCAGCACGTGTCAGCGGAGTTAACTCAAAGAAGATGACCTTTATTGCACTTGTTATCTCTGGTGCGATTGCAGGTCTTTCAGGTTTGCCTGAAGTACTTGGCCAAACTCATTCATACAACCTTGGTTTCCGTGCAGGTATCGGTTTCTCTGCAATCGCAGTTGCATTGCTCGGAAGAAACTCCGCTGGAGGAATGGCACTTAGCGCCCTGCTTTTTGGTTTCCTCGAAGTGAGCTCAAGAGCATTGGAGCTCATAGATATTGCACCTGAGACTTATGTAATTATGCAGGGCTCAATTCTGCTGAGCTCCGTTGTTGCTTACGAAGTTGTGAGACGGTTTAGGTTAACGCTACAAAGTAAAGAGCTAGCAAAGGTGGTGCAGGCATGAAGGCCATGAAGATTCTTCGCTATGCAACGATGCTAGTTTTTGTCTTGGCATCGATTCGAATTATTACCGGTGCATCTGATCTAACAAGTTCTGGTACTGCATCTGCAGCTCTCTTGCTTTCAGTACCAATTGTTCTTGCAGCCCTTGGTGGTTTGTTCTCCGAGCGCGCAGGCGTTGTGAACATCGGCCTTGAAGGCATGATGATCATGGGTGCGTGGGCTGGCGGATACATTGGTTCGCAACATGGCCCATGGGCAGGCTTATTTGCAGCGATGGTCTTTGGATCAATTGGTGCCTTAGTGCATGCGATCGCAACAGTTACCTTTGGTGTCGATCATGTTGTATCTGGTGTTGCTATCAACATCATCGCAGCTGGTTTAGTTCGTTATCTTTCTACGCTTTTGTATCAAGGTGGATCATGGCCGGGACCATCACAATCTCCAGGTATCGAATCAATTTCCCTTAATGGATTGCCTGTGCTTTCAGGCGGACATTATTTTGGTTGGAAGAGCCCAGATCTCTTGGGATCAATCGCAAATCTCAACTGGTTCTTTGTCTCTGACATGGCTTCAATTCTGCGTGGTTTAACTGGAGATGTTTCGTATGTGACGGTGGTTGCTATCTCCTTTGTTCCGATGGCTTACTTTATTTTGTGGCGCACCGCCTTCGGTTTGCGTCTACGAAGTGCTGGTGAAGCACCTGTTGCAGCTGAATCACTCGGTGTAAATGTTTATGCGATGAAGTATGCAGGTGTGCTTATTTCAGGTGGTTTTGCTGGTTTAGGTGGAGGCTTCTTGGCGATCGTTGCCGCAAGCAACTATCAAGAAAACCAAGTTGCAGGCCGTGGATACATCGGATTAGCAGCACTTCTCTTTGGTAATTACCGTCCAGGTGGATTACTTGCAGGTGCGGGTCTATTCGGTTTTGCCGATGCGTTGCAGCTTCGTGATTCAGCGGCGATTCACGCTCTACTTCTCTTTATCGTTGCGATCCTTGCATTTGTTGCTTTTAGAAAGCTCAAGGCAGGCAAGCAATTCAGTGCGATTTTAAGTCTTGTGGCTGCAGGACTTACGTTGTGGTTCTTCTTCGCCGTTGATGAGCTACCAGGACAATTGGTAACTATGACTCCATACATCGCAACTATTCTTGTTATGGCTTTGGCATCGCAAAGATTACGAATGCCGGCAGCAGATGGAATTCCATACCGTCGTGGTGGGCTTCGATGACAACTATTAACTGGGAATCAATTCATCAATCAGCAATTGGTGCGATGAAGATGGCGTATGCGCCATACTCAAAGTTTCCGGTCGGTGTTGCGGCGCTAGTTAATGATGGTCGCATCGTTACCGGTTGCAACGTTGAAAACGCCAGCTACGGTGTTGGCCTCTGTGCTGAGTGTGGTTTAGTTTCAAATCTTTGTTCAACCGGTGGCGGTCGTTTAATTGCGATTGTCTGCGTTGATGGCCAGGGAGATTTCCTTGCACCATGTGGGCGTTGTCGCCAGCTGTTGTTTGAGCATGGTGGTCCAGAGGCGTTATTGATGACAGATGAAGGTCCACAAAAGATGTCTGCGATGCTGCCGTGGGCATTTGGTCCCGAGGATCTAGATCGCAACGAGCGCTAGATGATTGAAGCCTTCTCCGCCGCAGAAATCATTGCGGCAAAGCGTGATCACCATTCGCTGACAGATCCCCAAATTGATTGGGTAATCGATGCCTATACACGTGGTGCTGTTGCAGATGAACAAATGTCAGCGCTTTTAATGGCAATTCTGCTCAACGGCATGGAAAACCGCGAAATTTCTAGATGGACCGATGCCATGATCAATAGTGGCGAGCGAATGAATTGGTCAGCACTTTCACGGCCTACCGTTGATAAGCATTCA
>JBDLUF010000083.1:0-4974 GCA_039805445.1 Actinomycetota bacterium
GCCACCATCTCTGGATGCTGAACGTGGCACCTTGGTGCATACCGTTTTACAGGATCTCTTTGAATTTCCGAGTGTTGAACGAATTCCTCAAACCGCATTTGATCTCTTGCCATCTCGATGGAGCGCCCAACTTGCAGATAAACCTGCGTTGAAGGAGATGGTCAGTAATGAGAAAGAGTGGTTAGACCGTGCAACCTCGCTCTTGACCACTTACTTCACTTTAGAAAATCCTTCGACCTTTGAGGCAACACATCGCGAGATGCATTTGGAAGATGATTTTGAACAAGATGTTTACCTTCATGGGTATGTTGATCGCTTAGATATTGCTCCAACTGGCGAGGTGCGAATCGTTGATTACAAAACCGGTAAATCCCCCAAGCCCGGTTGGGAGGAAAAAGCACTCTTTCAGCTTCGTGTCTATGCCTTGTTGTATTGGAAATCAACTGGGGTTTTACCAAAACTGCTCCAACTGATTTATCTGGGCGATGGAAGAATCGTGAAAAGTAATCCAACTATGAAGGACATCGAATCAGCTGAAAAAGTTTTGCACCGTGTTGCACAAGATATCTTCATTTCGATGGAGAAAGAGTATTGGCCGCCTAAGCCCTCAAGATTATGCGACTGGTGCTCCTTTAAGAGTATCTGTCCGGCCCATAACGATTAAATTGCTGCGGAAAAATCCCCGTGTAGTTGAGCGAGCTTCTCATAGCTTAACTGCTCCAACGATTTGATCACACGAACTCTCGCCGACTCTTCAATAGTTACTAGGTGAGGAACTGCTATGAGAAAGGCACCACTAGATGTGGCTGCTTTCATTCCTGTCAGTGAGTCCTCAAAGATTAAACAGTTTGCAATATCAGCATCACTAATCGATGCCGCTTTCAAGTAAGCATCTGGATGAGGTTTTGTATTTGCTACATCATCAGAGCTGATCGAAAATGGAAATAAGTCATTCCCCAGGTTGTCTAGGACGGCATCAACGATATTGCGTGGGCTAGCTGAAACGAGCGCTGTCTTAACGCCATGAGACTGCAACTGACGGACAAGCTCTACCGCTCCTGGCATCGTTGGAGTATTTCCACGCATCTTTGCGGCTTGAGTATCAATGAGAGATTGGGTGAAGAAGTGTGGAGTTTCTGCTCCCCCACATCTTTCAAACATGTATTCGCCAACGCGAGATAAAGGTCCACCAAGGCAGGCAATTTGGTCACTTTCTAACCAGGTGTAACCAAATGGACGGGTTATTTCAATCTCTGATTGAAACCATTCAGGCTCCGAGTCAACCATCAAGCCATCCATATCAAAAAAGACGGCATCAAAAAATGAAGTTCTATTCTCCATTAGTTAGCGTTGAAGTACTTTGCTTCAGGATGGTGAACAATAATTGCAGAGGTTGATTGCTCTGGATGCAGTTGGAACTCCTCTGAAAGTTCAACTCCGATACGTGCAGGGTCTAGCAATTCACACAATTGAACCTGTTGTTCCAGATCTGGACAGGCTGGATAACCAAATGAGTAACGCGAGCCTCGATATCCCTGATCCAAAATGCCTTGCAAGTCCGCTGAGTCATCTGCCTTAACCGATAGCTCTTCACGCATGCGTGCATGCCAATGTTCAGCAAGGCTTTCCGTTAACTGAACAGATAAGCCATGCAGCTCTAGATATTCGCGGTAATTATTTGCGGCGAATAACTTTGCTGCTGCTTCGCTGACGGTCGATCCCATCGTTACTACGTGGAAAGCAACGACATCTGTCTTTCCGGACTCTTTAGATGCGAAGAAATCGCTAATACACAATCGTCGATCACGTGTTTGGCGCGGGAAGGTGAACCTCGTTCTCTCTTTACCCTTGTTGTCGCCCTCATGATGCAGGATGACTAGATCATTGCCTTCGCTGTAGCAAGGGAAGTATCCATACACAACAGCGGCGTTGAGCCAACCATTAGCCTGCACCTCATTGAGTAATGAACGCAAACGTGGGCGACCTTCAGTTTCCACCATGTTTTCATACTCACCACGGTTTCCCTTTAGACCCCACTGCCCAACAAAGAGCGCTCTTTCATCCAACATTCCCGCGTAATCGCTGAGTTGAATTCCCTTAACGACACGAGAACCAAAAAATGGTGGAGTTGGGATATCTACATCAACGGCGACATCACTACGTGTTGTATCGATAGGTGCTTCTTCACTTTTAACTCTGGTGTTTGCAACTTTACGTTCACGAAGTGCTGGAAGTGCAGCACCTGGTTCGCCGCGCTTAACCGCCATGATCGCATCCATGAGTCGCAGGCCTTCAAAGGCATCTCTTGCATAACGAACTTCTCCGGGGAATAACGCTGCTAAATCCTGTTCAACATAGGCTCTAGTTAATGCAGCTCCCCCGAGCACGATCGGCCATTTCTGATCCAAACCTCGAGCGGTGATCTCTTGCAAGTTTTCCTTCATGATTACTGTGGATTTCACCAGCAAACCGCTCATACCAATTGCATCTGCATTGGATTCAAGTGCGCCATCAATAATCTGATTAATAGTCTGCTTAATACCGATGTTTACAACTCGGTATCCATTATTAGTCAAAATAATGTCTACCAGGTTCTTACCAATATCGTGTACATCGCCCTTTACAGTTGCAAGCAACATCGTTCCACGGCCTTCATCGCCGGTCTTTTCCATAAATGGTTCCAGAATAGCCACCGCGGTTTTCATAACCTCTGCGCTTTGAAGTACGAATGGAAGTTGCATCTCACCCTTACCAAAGAGCTCTCCAACGATCTTCATGCCTTCAAGTAAGTGGGTGTTGATAATTTCTAGTGGCGGAGTTCCTTGAGCCATCGCCTCTTTGAGGTCATCTTCTAGACCAACCTTTTCGCCATCAATGATGCGACGTTGAAGTCGCTCATACAGAGGCAGAGCAGCAAGTGCTTCTGCTCGCGCATTCTTACTGGTGGCTAGTTCGACGCCATCAAATAATTGGAGAAACTCTTGTAGTGGATCATAAGTACATTCCTCGCCATCAAATGTTCTGCGATCATAAATCAGGTCGAGAGCAACCTCTTTTTGTCGTTCATCGATGCGAACCATTGGTGTGATTTTTGAAGGGTGAACGATGGCAGAATCTAACCCCGCTTGAACACATTCATGGAGAAAGACAGAGTTGAGTACAACGCGGGCAGCAGGGTTGAGACCAAAGGAAACATTGCTCACACCTAAGGTTGTTTGCACCTCTGGAAACTCAGCTTTTAATTGGCGAATCGCATTGATGGTTTCAATTCCATCTTTGCGTGTTTCTTCCTGACCGGTGGCAATTGGGAAGGTAAGGCAGTCGATCAATATGTCGCCAACATTCATTCCCCAGTTGTCATGCAGATCATTGATAAGTCGTCGAGCAACTCGCAGCTTCCATTGCGCATCCCGTGCCTGGCCTTCTTCATCAATAGTCAGTGCAACAACACTTGCTCCATGCTCCTTGACCAAAGGCATAATCTTGGCAAAACGAGATGTAGGGCCGTCACCATCTTCATAGTTAACGGAGTTGATGACACAACGACCACCTAAATGCTCGAGACCTGCTTTTAGTACAGCAGGTTCCGTTGAATCGAGAACGATCGGCAGGGTGCTTGCGGTTGCAAATCGTGAGGCTAATTGACTCATGTCAGCTGCACCATCGCGACCTACATAGTCAACTGATAGATCGAGCATATGTGCACCATCACGGATCTGATCACGTGCAATCTCGACACATTTTTCCCAATCCTCGGCCAACAAGGCATCTCTAAATGCGCGAGAGCCATTGGCGTTGGTGCGTTCACCAATTGCAAGATAAGTCTTGTCCTGTCTGAAAGGAACGTATTGATACAACGATGAGGCACCTGGATCTAACTGCGGTGATCTTCCATGAACCTTCTTGCCGCTGACCTGCTGAACAACAGCTGCTAAGTGGGCGGGGGTTGTACCGCAACATCCACCTACTAAGGAGATTCCGTAATCATCAATAAATCCTTCGAGCGCAGTTGCAAGCTCCTGAGGTCCCAACGGATAGGAAGCACCATTTGCTCCCAAAACCGGCAATCCGGCGTTAGGCATTACTGAAATGGCGATCTTTGCATTCTTACTTAAGTATCGAAGATGTTCAGACATTTCAGTTGGTCCAGTTGCACAGTTCAGACCGATCAAATCAATTCCCATCGGCTCCAAAGTATTGAGAGCAGCACCGATCTCTGAACCCAAAAGCATGGTTCCCGTTGTTTCAACGGTCACTTGTGCGATCAACATAATGTCGCGATCAGCTTCATTGATCGCTTGACGACAACCATTAACCGCAGCTTTTACCTGCAGTAAATCCTGTGAAGTTTCTACAAGTAACGCGTCACAGCCTGAATCAGACAAACCCTTTGCAGCGGTGTAATACGCAACCTTTAAATTCTCATAAGTTGTGTGGCCGAGGCTAGGCAATTTTGTTCCAGGTCCCAGTGATCCTAAAACGAAGCGAGGTTTATCCTTTGTCGAAAATGAATCTGCAGCAGCACGTGCGATCTTTCCGCCAGCAAAAGCTAGTTCATAGATACGATCTTCGATCCCGTAATCTGCCAAGTTAGACCAGTTAGCGCCAAAGGTATTGGTCTCAACGGCATCGACTCCGGCTGCTAGGTATTCATTGTGAACGGAGCGAACAATGTCAGGCCTACTGACATTGAGAATTTCATTGCACCCTTCATGGTTTTGAAAATCTTCAAGGGTGGGATTTGCCGCTTGCAACATCGTGCCCATAGCCCCATCGGCAACTACAACCCGTTGGGCCAAGGTGGTGCGCAATAACCCTGGCTGTTTGGTTGGAGTACTCATTTGACGAAGGTTACCTTAAGGTTGCTTTCATGGAGATTCATCAGATTCCACTGCTGCGAAATCCGGTCATGATCATGGCCTTTTCTGGCTGGAATGATGCTGCTGAAGCGGCTTCTGGTGCGGTAGAGCACTT
>JBDLUF010000084.1:0-4964 GCA_039805445.1 Actinomycetota bacterium
ATCTTCAAGAAGCCATTGACTATTGAATATCCAGAAGTTAAAGCGCCAACTGAAGAGCGTTTCCATGGTCGTCACCAACTTAATCGTCACCCAGATGGTTTAGAAAAGTGCATCGGTTGCGAACTCTGCGCTTGGGCATGTCCTGCAGATGCAATTTATGTTGAAGGTGAAAGCAACACTGAAGAAAACCGTATGTCTCCTGGTGAGCGCTACGGCAAGGTGTATCAAATTAACTACCTTCGCTGCGTTTTCTGCGGATTGTGTATTGAAGCTTGCCCTACTCGCGCATTAACAATGACAAATGAGTATGAACTGGCCGATGACACTCGTGCAAAGCTGATCTTTGAAAAGCAGGATTTATTGGCTCCTTTGCGCCAAGGAATGCTTATGCCTCCACACCCAATGTATCCAGATATGACTGATACCAACTATTACAACGGTGATGTGAAGGGTGCGCACCCATCACAGGCAACGAATGGTCAACCATGATGCAACTAGCTCTTGAAGTTGGTCAGACTGCACAGCCTGAAGCAATTATGTTTTGGATTCTTGGACCAATGGCTGTTGTTGCAGCACTTGGAATGTTGCTCGTCAAGAAAGCTGTTCACTCCGCAATCTTGATGGCTTTTGTAATGGTTGTTTTGGCAATCTTCTACATTGCACAAGATGCGGTATTCCTCGGAATCGTTCAGGTTGTTGTTTACACCGGTGCGGTAATGATGCTCTTCCTCTTTATTTTGATGTTGGTCGGTGTTGATTCATCTGATTCATTAACTGAAACCATCGCAGGTCTTCGCCCAATTGCGATCACCGCCGCGGTTGGTTTTGGTGGATTAATGGTTTCACTTTTGAGCCGTGCAACTTTGGGTCGCCAAGCGACAGGTTTGTCTGCAGCTAATGCTGATGGCAACGTTCAAGGAATTGCAAAGGAATTATTCTCAACTTATGTCTTCCCATTTGAGGTTGTGTCAGCGCTGCTGATTACCGCTGCGATGGGTGCAATGGTTCTTGCGCATCACCAGCGCACAACTGTTCGCCCAACACAGCGCCAACTATCAATTAATCGTTTCCGCGGTGAGTCATTGGGTAGCGCAGCAGGACTTCCTGGTCCAGGTGTTTACGCCCGTCACAACGCGGTAGATGTTCCAGCACTTCTTCCAGATGGAACGCCTGCTCCAACATCAGTCAACGCAAGCCTCGAGGCTCGTGGAGATATGTTGGATTACAAGAGCTTCGACTTAGCTGAAGTTAATACTCAGATTGAGGAGGAGAAGTAATGAACGCTGCTAATTACCTTTACATCTCGGCGCTCCTCTTTACTATCGGAGCTGTCGGCGTTGTTGTTCGCCGCAATGCAATCGTTGTTTTCATGTGCATTGAGCTCATGCTCAACGCTGCAAACCTCTCATTTGTGACTTTTTCTCGTATTAATGGCGATCTAGATGGCCAAGTTATGGCCTTCTTCACCATGGTCGTTGCTGCTTGCGAAGTAGTAGTTGGTCTAGCAATTATCGTGACGATCTATCGATCACGCCGATCAGCATCTGTTGACGATGCTAGTTTGTTGAAGCGATAACGATGACTACTTCAACCTCGCTCGTTTACTTAATCGCACTGCCATTGGCTGGTGCAGCACTTCTACTTTTGGGTGGCCGTCGTACCGATAAGTGGGGACACCTACTAGGTACAGCAATGTCAGCCTCTTCATTTGGAGTAGGTCTGTATCAACTGATGTTGATGCTGGATCGCCCAACTGAACAACGTCCCATCGGACAAAAGTTATTTGAGTGGATCAATGTGGGAGAGTTCAAGGTAGATGCAGGGTTGCTACTTGATCAGCTGTCTATCTGCTTCGTTCTTCTGATCACAGGTGTTGGAACACTGATCCACATTTATTCAATCTCATACATGTCTCATGACAAGGATCGTCGTCGATTCTTTGCATACCTGAACCTCTTCATCGCAGCGATGTTGCTCTTGGTTTTAGGTGATAGCTACCTCAACCTTTACGTTGGTTGGGAAGGCGTAGGCCTTGCTTCTTACCTACTTATTGGTTTCTGGAATCAAAAGCCTGCATATGCAACAGCCTCCAAAAAGGCATTTGTTATGAACCGTATCGGCGATATGGGATTGTCATTTGCAATCATGATCGCCTTTGCAACCATGGGCACTGTTTCATTTGCAGGAGTTCAAGAGCATGCACACCATGCATCTGAAGCTGCGCTAACAGGTATGGGAATCATGCTTCTGGTTGCTGCAGCTGGTAAATCAGCTCAGTTCCCACTGCAGGCATGGTTGGGCGATGCGATGGCGGGTCCGACCCCGGTTTCTGCACTTATTCACGCTGCAACCATGGTTACCGCTGGCGTGTACTTAATTACTCGCTCTAACTTTGTATTTGATGCAGCACCTACCGCGCAGCTATTAGTTGTCATTGTTGGTGCAATTACTTTGATGTTTGGTGCATTAATCGGTACGGCTAAAGATGACATTAAGAAGGCGCTTGCTGCTTCAACAATGTCGCAGATCGGTTACATGATTCTTGCAGCTGGCTTAGGTCCAGTTGGTTACGCCTTTGCAATCATGCACCTACTTACACACGGTTTCTTCAAGGCAGGAATGTTCTTGGGTGCAGGCTCTGTTATGCACGGAATGAATGATGAAGTAAATATGCGCAAGTACGGCGCACTTCGTAAATTTATGCCAATTACCTTTGTGACATTTGGTCTTGGATATCTTGCAATTTTGGGTGTTCCACCATTTGCTGGTTTCTATTCCAAGGACATGATTATTGAAACAGCGTTTAACGCTGGGGGAGCCAAGGGAATTATTCTTGGTGTCACTACTTTGATCGGTGCAGCAATTACCGCCTTCTACATGACTCGCGTCATGATCCTTACATTCACCGGAACAAAGCGTTGGGATGATGATGCCCATCCACACGAGTCACCATGGCTCATGTGGTTACCAATGGCTGTCCTTGCAATTGGATCAGTTTCATCTGGCTTCCTACTTTCACGTGGCGATGCTTTAGAAAACTGGTTGCACCCACTCTTTGATCACCACGAGGAACATGAAGTTCATTTACTTGAGCCAATCGTTGTTTCTGCGATGGCGCTGACAATGGTGGCAATTGGTGTTGCGATTGCATTCTTTAAGTATGCACGTCAGGAAGTTTCATCAGTTGCTCCTGAAAACGTTTCTATTTTCACCAAGATTGCACGTCAAGATTTGATGCAGGATCGCTTCAATGAAGCTGTATTCATGCGTCCTGGCCAAGCGCTAACAACAACCTTGGTCGCAGCAGATGATGTTGTTATCGATGGTGCAGTTCGTGGCGTCGGTCAGGTAGCTATGGGCTCAGGGTCAGCGATGCGCGGCCTACAAAATGGCTATGTTCGCAGCTATGCAGCAATGATTTTGGTTGGCGCAATTGCGTTAATCGGCGCTATTTGGGTGGTGGTTCAGTAATGAAGTGGTTATCACTATTAATGCTTCTGCCTCTTGCAGGTGCAGCAATCATCTCTGCCCTTCCAAAGAGCAATGAAAAGGCTGCAAAGCAAGCAGCGCTAGGAACAACTCTTGTTGTAATGGCAGCAACCATTGCAATGGCGGTCGGATTCGAACGTGACAATGTTGATCTGCAGTTTGTTGAAAGTTACGCATGGATTCCAAGCTTTGGAATTAACTTCGCGCTAGGTGTCGATGCGATCGCACTTGTATTGATTTTGATGTCAACAATCCTTGCACCAGTGGTTGTGCTTGCTGGATGGAATGAAGCGCACGGTGGACGATGGAGCGTTAAGACTTTCTATGTGTTGATCCTTGTTCTTGAAACAATGATGATCGGTGTATTTGCAGCAACTGATCTCTTCTTGTTCTACGTGATCTTCGAAGCGATGTTGATCCCGGTGTACTTCCTTATTGGTGGATACGGCACAGGAGAACGTTCTGCAGCAGCTGTTAAGTTCTTGTTGTACTCCTTATTTGGTGGATTGTTGATGCTTGCCTCAATCATCGCCTTGTATGTGATGTCAGGTGCTCAAGGCGGACACACTTTTGATCTCGACAAGCTTTCACAACTTCAAATGAGTTCTACAACTCAGAACCTGTTGTTCCTTGGCTTCTTCATCGCCTTTGCAATCAAGGCTCCGGTATGGCCTTTCCATACCTGGTTGCCAGATGCGGCAAAATCGGCAACACCAGGAACATCTGTTTTGTTGTTGGGTGTTCTCGACAAGGTCGGAACATTTGGAATGATTCGTTACTGCCTCACCTTGTTCCCAGAGGCAAGTAAGACATTTACACCTTTGATTATGATCTTGGCTGTTATCTCAATTGTTTACGGTGCTTTCCTTGCCATTGGCGCGAAGGACATTAAGCGATTGATCGCCTACACATCGATCTCTCACTTCGGTTTCATCACAATGGGTATCTTTGCGATGACAAGCCAGGCTCAAAGCGGAGCAACTTTGTACATGTTTAACCATGGATTCTCCACCGCAGCGCTATTCCTAGTAGCTGGCTGGATGATTGCTCGTCGCGGATCATCAACGATCTCAGACTTTGGTGGCTTGCAACGAGTTACTCCTGTAATGGCATGGAGCTTCTTTATTGCAGGAATGTCATCGCTGGCACTTCCGGGACTTTCCAGCTTTGTTAGCGAGTTTCTTGTTCTCGTTGGAACATTTACTCGCTATCCAGTGCACGCAATTATTGCGACCTTCGGAATTGTTTTGGCTGCGCTTTACATTTTGATTCCAGTTCAAAAGGCGTTGCATGGTCCAACAACTGCAGGTAATGAAAATCTTAAGGATCTCAACCTTCGCGAGAAGCTAGCAATCGCACCGGTAATTGCAATCATTGTTGTCTTGGGCTTCTACCCATCTCCACTACTGAATGTAATCAACCCTGCAGCTAAGCATGTGATCTCACAAATGGGATTCACTGATCCGGTACCAAGT
>JBDLUF010000085.1:0-4951 GCA_039805445.1 Actinomycetota bacterium
CATCTTGGTAATCCAAGAAGACTGGGAACTCTGCAGTTGGCTTTGCGGCAACCTTTGCAAGCTTTGCCTGTGCATCACAAAGAATCTTGATGAATGGCTTTGCTGCATCTAGTCCTTGTGCAACAACCTCTTCTGTAGGTGTTGGTGCGCCGCCCTTGATTAGTTCAATTGTGCGCTCAGTGGCCTCTGCTTCAACCATCATGATTGCAACATCATCCTTAGTTACGCGACCTGCAACAACCATGTCAAAGACTGCGTTAGCAACCTGTGAGTGGTTAGGGAATGCAACCCACTGACCATCAATCAAAGCAACGCGAACGCCACCGATTGGACCAGAAAATGGTAGTCCTGCAAGTTGTGTAGACATTGATGCTGCGTTGATAGCGATAACGTCATACATGTGATCTGGATCGAGTGCCATAACTGTCACAACGATCTGAACTTCATTACGAAGTCCCTTTACGAATGATGGACGCAATGGGCGGTCGATCAAACGACAGGTAAGAATTGCATCCTCTGATGGACGACCTTCACGACGGAAGAATGATCCTGGGATACGACCAACTGCATACATCTTCTCTTCAACATCAACAGTTAAAGGAAAGAAATCAAATTGATCCTTTGGAGTTTTTGATGCTGTTGTCGCTGAGAAGATCATTGTTTGATCATCTAGATAAACAGCTGCAGCTCCAGCTGCTTGGCGCGCTAGGCGACCTGTTTCAAAACGAATCTCTCGTTTTCCGAATTTTCCGTTATCAATAACTGCAACGGCTGACTGAACCTCTTGACCCTCCATGGGTCCTCCTCTTTGTAGATTGAAAACACAACAGAATTGTTGAGTTTTTAATCTGCCGAGAGAATGAATCTTCGATCGAAGTTCACGCGCAAGTATTCAAGCGCGGAAACCACTACCGAGGACCATCGCTCTACGGCAGATAGGTTGTACTTAATTAGCGGCGAATACCGAGTTTTTCGATAATTGCGCGGTAACGGTTGATATCTGTCTTCGCTAGGTATTGAAGGATGCGACGACGACGACCAACTAACAACAAAAGACCACGACGGTTGTGGTGATCATGTGGGTTAGCCTTCAAGTGATCAGTGATCTGATCAATTCTCTTTGAGAGGAGCGCTACCTGTGCTTCAGGTGATCCTGTGTCAGTAGGGGTAGAACCGTACTGAGCAATGATTTCCTTCTTTACTGCTGGTGTTAATGCCATTTCTTGTTCTCCTTATGTACTGAGCACGAGGGCTTCTCGGTTTGACTCACGAGAAACTCGCTAACTCGATTGAAGGGCAAGGGTAACAGTCAGGCTCGATATACCTGAAATCGGGTCAAAATCCCCGCTTACAGCTCGGTCAATCGACGGGCCTCTTGGCAATCCTTGGCCATCTGCTCCAATAGTGTATCCAGGCCATCAAATTTCAATGTATCGCGCAGACGCCATCCAAACTCAATAGTTGCCGCCTTTGTATAAAGATCTAAACCAACTTGATCTATTGCATATGCCTCAACCTGTCGGCCACGTACACCTTCAAATGTTGGGTTTGTTCCAATCGAGATCGCAGCTGGCCAACGATCAATTCCCACAGTTAGCCAACCAGCGTAAACACCATCTGCCGGAATTGTTTGACCACCAATATTTCCAAGGTTTGCAGTTGGATAGCCAATTTCACGACCTCGCTTTTCGCCATGAACAACGATTCCATCTAAGCGATGTGGGCGGGTCAACATTTCTCGGGCGGCTTCAACATTTCCTTCAACGATTGCTTTTCGAATTCTGGTGGATGAAATGCTTTCATCGTTATCTGCCTGCAAATCTAAAACAACGGTTTCAAACTCTGTGTGCTTGCTCAGTGATTCGACATTGCCCGCTGCCTTAAATCCATAGGTGAAGTTGGCCCCCACGATTACGGTCGATGCTTTGAGCTGTTCAACTAAAACCTTGTTAACGAAATCTTCTGGATCCATGGCTGCGAACTCTTTAGTGAACTTAATAACCGCTACTTGATCTGCGTTGTGGATCTTTAACAACTCAATTTTGTCGCTCAAGATTGTTAAAAGCGAAGGGGCTCTTTCGGGAGCAAAAACTGAAACAGGATGAGGATCAAAGGTCAATGCAACGATCTTCTCTTCGCCTGCTAGCGCCTTGGCACGGTTGAGGATCTGCTGGTGTCCCTTATGGACTCCATCAAAATTTCCTATTACAACGATGCTCATGCGCTTATTATCTCAGAATCAATGCGCTGCCGCGAATACAGCGATCGGTTTGGCTTTTCCATCAACATTGCTCAAGAGTGCGATTAACTCATTCGCAGGTGAAACGCCGGCATAAATCCCATCTGCAGGATTTGCCGCAAGAGTTCTACCAAAGGAGAGCTCTAGCTTTTCATCCAATGCAATTTCGCGTACTGGAAAGGTGGCTCGTGCAACATCTGCTAGATCTAAGGTAGAAAACTCGGCGCTCTTTAAAGCTGCGATTGATGCAGCACCGGTTGTAGTAAATCCTGCTACTCGAGTGCGGCGCAATGCTGAAAGGTGTCCCCCGACCTTGAGCGTATCTCCGCAATCTCGCGCGATGGCTCGGATATAAGTGCCCGCCGAACAAGTAACTTCAATATCAATTTCTACTCTTTTTTCAATACGACGAATCTCTAAAATTTCCAACTGAGAAATTGTCACCTCGCGAGATGCCAGAACAACGGTTTCGCCGGATCGCACTCGATCATATGCACGTTCACCATCAACCTTGACAGCTGAAACAGAGCTTGGACGTTGCATAAATGTTCCACGCATTGTGTCTAGCTCTGCATTGATTTGCTCATCGGTGATTGCTGATGCATCAACGGTGGCGATTACTTCACCCTCAAAATCATCGGTAATAGTCGAGACACCCAAAACAACAGTTGCTTCATAACTCTTGTCGCCATCGGTGATGTACTGCAACAAACGGGTTCCATTATTAAATCCAAGTACTAAAACACCGGTAGCCATGGGATCTAAGGTTCCAGCATGACCGACTTTTCGTGTACCCAGAGCTCTTCGCGCAATCGCAACCACATCGTGGCTTGTCATACCTGGTTCTTTATCTACAACCAGAAATCCATGCTCGCCGATTTTTTGGGTCACAACTACTCTTCAATGACACGTGGAGCTTTGTAAGGATCTTCTCCCCCGGCGTACTGCGCATTCTTGCGAAGTGCAGCTACTTGGGCATCCTGTTCATGAACCTTTTCCAGCAAAGAATCTAAAGCCTTTGCGCTCTCTGGTAATCCATCCTCAAAAAATTCGATGCTAGGAGTAATACGCAGTCCTAGTTCGCGACCCAATGCAGATCTAATCGCACCCTTAGCGCTCTCGAGAGCGGCCGCTGTTGCAGCACGCTCATCGAGATCACCAAGAACGGTATAGAAGATTGAGGCTTGTTGAAGATCGCCAGTCACACGCGCATCGGTAACAGTTACAAACCCAAGACGTGGATCCTTAATCTTTGTCTCAAGTAAGTTTGCAACTACCACTTTGATGCGGTCGGCAACCTTAAGTGTGCGATGTGATTGACCCATTGCTTATGCTCGCTTTTTCTCGCGCATCTCGAAACACTGAACGATGTCGCCTGGTGCGATCTCCTTCATGTTTCCAAGGCCAATACCGCACTCAAATCCTTCACGGACTTCGGTGGCGTCATCCTTGAAGCGCTTGAGCGAATCAATAGTGAGGTTATCAACCAAGACAGCGCCATTACGCAAGATTCTTGCCTTAGCGTTACGACGGATAACTCCATCCTTAACGACAGAACCTGCGATGTTTCCAGCCTTAGATGATTTGAAGATCTCGCGAACTTCAGCGGTACCGATGATCGCTTCTTCGTACTCAGGCTTGAGCAAGCCCTTGAGAGACATTTCAATCTCTTCAATTGCGTTGTAAATAACTGAGTAGAAGCGAACTTCGACGCCCTCTTGATCTGCGTAGATCGCAGTTTGTGGTTCTGGCTTAACGTTAAAGCCGATCACAACTGCAGTTGAAGCAGATGCCAAGGTGATATCGCTCTTGGTAATTGCACCGACACCACGGTGAATAACGCGAAGATCAACTTCAGCGCCAACATCTAGCTGCATCAACGCATCTTCGAGCGCTTCAACAGAACCAGATACGTCACCCTTAAGGATCAAGTTAAGTGTAGAAATCTTGGATTGCTCCATGAAGTCTTCAAGTGAAACCTTCTTGCGCGCCTTAGCAAGTTGAGCATTTCGCTCAGCTGCCTGACGCTTTTCAGCGATCTGACGCGCGGTACGGTCTTCATCAGCAACAAGGAAGGTATCGCCTGCACTTGGCACAGATGTAAATCCGAGTACCTGAACTGGGCGTGATGGTCCAGCGGTTTCAACGCTGTCACCATTCTCATCCAACATCGCACGAACGCGACCAAATGCACTTCCGGCAACGATTGCATCACCGATCTTTAATGTTCCGCGTTGTACGAGAACAGTTGCAACTGGGCCACGACCACGGTCGAGGTGAGCTTCAATAGCAACACCACGAGCATCATCATTAGCAATTGCGCGAAGATCGATTGCAGCATCTGCCGTTAGAAGAATCGAATCGATCAACTGATCGATACCAATTCCAGACTTTGCTGAAACATCAACAAATATTGTCTCGCCGCCGTACTCTTCAGCGATCAAGTTGTATTCAGTTAATTGCTGGCGAACCTTGTCTGGGTTTGCGCCTTCCTTATCAACCTTGTTAACAGCTACAACGATAGGAACATCAGCGGCTTGAGCGTGGTTTAACGCTTCAATGGTCTGAGGCATGATTCCATCATCTGCAGCAACAACCAGAACAGCGATATCAGTTACCTTCGCACCACGTGCACGCATAGCGGTAAACGCCTCGTGACCAGGTGTATCGATAAATGTGATTGCGCGGTTAGTTCCATCATGATCATGGTGA
>JBDLUF010000086.1:0-4946 GCA_039805445.1 Actinomycetota bacterium
TTTGAGTACCTGGTACAAAATCCGTATCAACCCATGGTCCGATTGGGCAGAAGGTGTCAAAGCCCTTTGCGCGGGTCCATTGACCATCCTTCTTCTGCACATCGCGAGCGGTGACATCATTGGCGATTGTGTAACCAAAGATCACATCGTTGACTCGCTCGACCGGTACATCTTTGCAAATTCTTCCGATAACAATTGCAAGCTCTGCTTCATGATCAATTCGCTCTGACATCTCTGGCCACACGATGGTGTCATTAGGGCCGATAACTGATGTGTTTGGCTTTAAGAAAATGATTGGTTCATCAGGAACAACTCCACCCATTTCAGCGGCGTGATCTGCGTAGTTCTTGCCAACGCACACAACCTTTGATCGCGGGATGATTGGGGCTAGCAGGCGAACCTTATTGAGTTCGATCTTGGCCGCGGTCTTTTGAATGCCTGAGTAAATCGGATCACCACTGATGATGCTGATCGTTGCATCATCTTCAAGGACGCCAAAGAGTGGATCTTGGCCTAAGCCAGCGTCAGGACCTGGGGTGAATCGAACAATGCGCATTAAAGAATTCTATCGTTACTCGGCGTCTTCAATCTCTTCTTCTAGCCGTTCAACCAAAACCGATGAAATTCTGCGGCGACGGCCTAATGGGCGCTCTGAAGTAATAGCCCAGCCTTCCCACGAGATCGTAGAACCTGCGATTGGAACTCGACCTAGCTTTTGCGCCATTAATCCGCCAACGCTATCGATATCTTCATAATCGCTTTTTTCAATTTCAATCTTTAACTCATCAGCTAAATCTTCAATGTGCAGGCTTGCCTTAGCGCGAGCCTTATCCTGCGATAACCAGGTGAACTCTTCATCGCCATCATCAAACTCATCTTCGATCTCGCCAACGATCTCTTCAATAATGTCTTCAATAGTGATGATTCCAGCGGTTCCGCCGTATTCATCTACAACGATGGCAAGGTGAATCTGATTCTTCTGCATCTCTTTGAGCAGATCATCGGCCATCTTGATTTCAGGAACAAAGTTGGCAGGACGCATATGCATCTCAATGCTCTCGCTTTGCTCGGCCTCATGATGATCCAAGACGCGCTTGGCAAGATCCTTTACATAAACAATTCCCACGATGTTGTCGACGCTGTCTCCAATAACAGGAATACGTGAATATCCGCTGCGAAGTGCAAGTGATAAGCCTTGACGCAAAGTCTTGTCCTTTTCCACCCACACCATATCGGTGCGAGGAACCATGAGTTCGCGAACCAGGGTGTCACCTAACTCAAATACTGAGTGAATCATCTCGTGCTCATCAGACTCCACCAGTCCACGTTCATGTGCTTGATCTACCAGATCGCGAAGTTCAGCTTCAGATGTGAATGGACCTGAGCGAAATCCCTTACCTGGTGTTAATGCATTTCCGACTGAGATAAGAATCTTGGTAACAGGACCCAGCAAGAAAGCCATTCCGTAGGCAACGATAATTCCGTAGCGGGCGTACTTATGTGGTTGCTGCTTTCCTAAGGTACGTGGTCCAACACCAACGACTACATAAGAGAGCACAACCATGATCGCAACAGTTAACGCCATTGCCTGAGCAGATGGATAGTTGCGCAGCAAAATAACAGCTAATAAAACCGTTGCGGTAAATTCGCAGAGTTTACGAACCAGCAGGATCACATTCAGGTAGCGAGCAGGTTGTGCGCTGTACTTACGTAGCAACGCTCCCCCGCGCTTGCCTTCAAGCTCATCAATCACGATTCGCGATATAGAGGTCAGCGCTGATTCGCTCGCGGCAAGAAAGCCTGCAAAAACAAGCAGGGCGATGATGCTGACTATTGCAATCGGACTCATGATCTCTTTTCCCAGTCGCTGACGATTTTTTCCTGAAGTTCAAACATTATTTTCTCATCTGCTGTGTCTGCATGGTCGTAACCAATGATGTGCAGCAAACCGTGTGTAGCCAAGATGTAGATCTCGTGCTCAGTTGAATGTCCTTGGGTGATCGCCTGTGCTGCAGCAACAACGGGGCTAATCACAATGTCTCCCAGGGTTACCGCCTCCCCTGGCTCTTCAGGCATATCCATCGGGAATGACAAAACATCAGTTGTTCCTGGCTCATCCATCCACTTGATATGAAGTTCAGTCATGTAATCATCTTCAACAAAGGCGATATTTAAATCGCAATCAGGGTTTAGTTCTAACGCATTCATAGCGTGTGTCATCAGGGAGGTTATCTCAGTAGTTGGAACTAGCTGCCCTGAAGTATTAGTAACTTCAATTGTCATTATTGCCGAATCGGACGCAATGCTTGTCGTTGTTCATCAAATCTGTCATAGGCCTTAACGATGTCTCCGATTAAGCGGTGGCGGACAACATCCTCTGCGGTTAATTCTAGAAACGCGATGTCATCAATATCTTTCAAGATGTCTCTGATGACGCGAAGGCCAGAGTTCTGTCCATTCGGTAAATCGATCTGAGTGACATCGCCTGTAACAACCATCTTTGAGCCAAAACCAAGACGGGTTAAGAACATCTTCATCTGCTCTGGTGTGGTGTTTTGAGCCTCATCCAAAATAACAAATGCATCATTTAAGGTACGTCCGCGCATATAAGCAAGCGGTGCAACTTCGATAACACCTGATTGCATTAAACGTGGAATCGAATCGATATCGATCATGTCATGCAGTGCATCAAACAATGGACGTAGGTATGGATCGATCTTTTCACTCAAGGTGCCTGGCAAGAAACCAAGGTGCTCCCCTGCTTCAACTGCGGGGCGGGTCAAAATAATTCTGTTGATCTTCTTTGCATTGAGCGCAGCAACCGCCATCGCCATTGCAAGGTAAGTCTTACCGGTACCAGCAGGGCCGATACCAAAGGTAATTGTGTGATCCTCGATCGCATCAACGTATCGTTTTTGATTTGCGGTCTTCGGACGAATTGTGCGACCACGGTTGCTAACAATGTTCAGTGACATTACCTCTGCAGGGTGATCAACCGGCTTATGCTCCAACATTTCAATGGCACGATTAACGGCATCTACATTGAGAATATTGCCGCTACGAATAACAACCATGAGCTCGTTAAAGAGATTTTCTAACTTGGCGCAATCTACATGTGGGCCGCGAAGAGTGATTTCATTTCCGCGAACGGTGATGTTGACCGAAGGGAATGCCGCTTCGATTGTTCGTAGGTTGTCATCATGCGGACCTACGACAGCAACCATTGGAATGGCGTTAGGTACGGTAATCAGCGTTCGCTCCATATGCGGATAAATCTATCTTTAACCGGGTGGCCATGCCATTGGACGACCGCCCAATAGATGTAGGTGAGCGTGGAAAACGCTCTGACCAGCGTCAGCGCCGGTGTTAAAGACGGTTCGGTAGCCGTTCAGACCGCGTTCCGTAGCGATCTGCTCGGCAGCCAAAAATAGGTCCGCGGTGATGGTCGCGCTATTGCGAGCAACCCCTGCCGCATTCTCAGTATGCAGCGTTGGAATCAACAGCACATGTGTTGGCGCTTGCGGATTTAAATCATTAAATGCGACAACGTTTTCATTGCGCAAAACGATATCTGCTGGGATCTCACCTTCAATGATTTTGCAGAAGATGCAGTTGGGATCTAAAGCCACGTAATTACCATACCTTCAAAAGCGCGGAAACCGCTGAAACCGCTGCGATTCCAGCATGTGCCGAACGCAAGATTGGGCGTCCCATGAGCGCAACCTTCGCACCTGCAGCTTCAAAGGCTGCAAGCTCTTCATCGGTAATTCCACCTTCTGGACCAATAATGATTAAGAGATGCTGAACATTATGCGAAGAGATTTGATCTGAAAGCTTGTGTGTCGCGCTTTCATGAAATGCGATCGCAAGATCGCTTAACTTAATCGCTTCGCAAATCTGAGCAGTTGTTGCCAATGGCGTTACTTCTGGAATTCTAAAACGTCGAGATTGTTTACTTGCTTCGCGGGCTGTAACTGCAAACTTATCTGTACCTTTTCCAATGCTGCGGGTAGCTGCCCACGGAACGATCCGATCAACACCAGCTTCGGTCAATAACTCAATCGCTTCTTTCGATCGATCACCCTTTGGTAGCGCCTGTACAACTGTAATAGTTGTAGGCAGCGCCTCCTGGAAACCAGAAGCAATGACTTCAACCTGCATCGACTTCTTTGAAACATCGACCGCCTTTACCTGTGACCAGGCACCATTGCCATCACTGAGCATGAACTCGGCACCAGCCTGCAGTCGCAAGACACGGATCGCATGGTTAGCATCCTCATTAGCGAATTCGTAGTGAGCTCCGACAGCTGTTGGAAGATCTTCTACGAAAAAGAGTGTAAACATTACTTGTTAAACACTCCCTTGATCTTGCTGAAGATCGAACCATCTTGTCCCTTTACATGGGCATCACTTGATTTTTCTCCACGCAGATCAGCAAATTTACGAAGCAGAGCTTCTTCCTCTTTGTTCAGCTTCGTAGGAGTGTGAACCTCAATATGAACAATTAAATCACCACGATCTCCGCGACGCAGACGGGTCATTCCCTTGCCCTTGATCACAACTGGCGTGCCACTTTGTGTTCCAGGCTTTATCTGAACATCGACGGGGCCATCTAAGGATTCAACGGTCACGGTTGTTCCAAGAGATGCTGCAACCATGCTGATATCAATCTGCATATGCAGGGTATCGCCTTCGCGAACTAAGTACTCGTGGCGCTCTTCAACAATTTCTACATACAGATCTCCAGCCGGTCCCCCACCTGCACCAACCTCGCCGCGACCTGACATCTGAATTCTGTTTCCGGTTTCAACACCTGCAGGAATCTTTACATCAATTGTTTGACGACTACGAACGCGACCTTCGCCGGCACATTCGCGACAAGGGCTCTTAATAACGCTGCCATATCCATTACAGGTATTACATGGGCGTGAGGTCATTACCTGACC
>JBDLUF010000087.1:0-4934 GCA_039805445.1 Actinomycetota bacterium
CTAGGGCGTATAGGTTGGTGCTCATTATGGGGATACGGTACTTGAGTTCTTTCGATAATCTTGAGTAATGGATGGCGTGATTGAAAAAGCCGCGGTCAAGCGAGTAATTGCGGCCCTGGCTGAGCATGGATTAACTGGTGAGGTTAAGGTCCTGTCAGATAGCGCCCGCACCGCACAAGAAGCTGCCTCTGCTTTGGGAATTGAGGTTGGCCAAATTGCTTCATCGCTGATCTTTAAACTCCCAGATGATTCTCCACTCTTAATCATTACAAGCGGTCGCCATCGAGTAGATACAGATTTAGTCGCCAAGAATTTAGGGATTGAAAAACTTGGCCGAGTTGATGCTGATTATGTAAAGGAAAAATCAGGGTTTTCCATCGGTGGAGTTGCACCTATTGGTTGGGTCTGCCCCGCGAAGATTCTTATAGATCAGGCATTAAATGATTACGAAATCGTTTGGGCGGCAGCGGGTCATCCTCACGCGGTATATCCCACAACATTTGCAGAACTAGTCGCCTGCACAGGTGCACAATCAATGGTCGTTGGCGACTAATGATCGTTGCGTACTTCTGGACAATAAAGCCATCGCGTTTGGTGAATGCGATCCTCGCCATGGGCTTTGATCGTTTCTTCTTCATGGCAGATAAGAATGTTTCTTTTCATAAATCTTTAGGTACGGGCAAGGGAGAAACCTTTACGCCCAGCGATGCCAATGCGTTGCAGTGGGGTCTAGTTGCTGTTGTTGAAGACATTGAAAAGTTTGATTCATCATCAGTGGTGAAGCGCTGGCGCAAGTTCTCAGTCTCTGAGTTTCGTGCAGTGCTGGAACCGATCTCATCACATGGTAAGTGGGCGGGCAAAGAGCCTTTTGTTGCAACCGCTAAAAACTGGGATGGACAGGTTGTGGCAATTACACGCGCGCGCATTAAGTGGAGTCAGAACTTTAGATTCTGGAGATCGGTGCCACCTGTAACGGTTTCATTGAAAGCAGCACCGGGCTTAGTTGCAGCGATTGGAATTGGTGAAGCCCCCATTGGACTGCAGGGAACTTTTTCGCTGTGGGAGTCTGCTGCTGCAATTAGAGAGTTTGCATACAAAGGGGCGGCCCATCAAAAGGCGATTGCAGATACCTCGGCCTATAACTGGTACTCGGAGGAGCTTTTTGCTCGATTTGCCGTGCGTGAAGTACGTGGATCTCTGCAGTAACTGTCTTATATAAATGGAATAAGGCATACTTAGTCCTATGTCTATTCGCCATTACACGCCTCGTCGTAGGGCTAGAGGTGGCGCATCTCCCCTGCTGATCAAGGTGATGAGTGTTTGCCTTGGTGCAGCTATCTTGATGCAGGTCGCATACCCATTGGTCGATGGTTCTGCACTGCAGTTCATCACAATTGCATCTGTTTATCTCGGTGCATTGGCGATGTTCTTGCACGGTATCGCAGCCTTTGGTGCACGCTATGGCTGGACACTACTTGCCATCACACTTCCATTTGGTTACTTCATTGAACAAATAGGAGTAGCCACTAGCTGGCCATTTGGCGAATACTCGTATTCTTCAACGTTGGGTCCAAAGATTTTTGATGTTCCATTAGTCGTTCCATTTGCTTGGGTGATGATCGCCCATCCTTGTTTAGTCGCAGCCCGCCGCATTGGTAAGTCATGGGTGTTTTTGTATGGCGCATTGTTAATGACTGCGTGGGATCTTTTCTTGGATCCACTAATGGTGACAGCAGGTCGCTGGAGTTGGGTTGTTACTGGCGCCCATGTGCCATTCCAACCTGAAATTCCTTTGTCCAATACCTTTGGTTGGTTGCTCTCAGGTATCGCCCTAATGACAATTTTGCATTTTGCCACTCCTCGCGAAAGACGCAAAGTTGGTGGATCTTTACTGGCGGCAGATGTTTTGTTGTTCTGGACCTGGTTTTCTGGGGTTGTCGGTAATCTTTTCTTCTTTGAACGCCCAGGAATCGCGCTTTTTTCAGGTGCAATCCTTGGCGTTCTACTAGCTCCGTACTTCTTTAATCGATGGGTCGGAAGACCGTAATTATTAGATGATCCTCTTCTTTCTTCTTCCCCTAATTCTGCTGATAATTACTGCATTAAATTTCCTTCAAATCCGAACACCTAAGCAGATTTCAGAGCTATCAGAGACAGTTGCAGTGGTTGTGCCAATGCGCAATGAAGCTGAAAATGTTGAAGGAATTGTTGCAACCCTTTTGGCTCAAGATGGTCCAGTTCACTTTTACCTTCTAGATGATAATTCCGAGGACCTGACCTTTGATTTATTACATCGCTTCACAGCGGGTGACTCACGTTTTACCGTGATTAAAGGTGCCGCCCTGGAAGATGGCTGGATCGGAAAAACTTGGGCGCTACAACAGCTCTATGAGGCAAGTAATGAAGAGATCCTTATTTCTATTGATGCTGATGTGCGCTTGACAAGTGATGCAATCAATAAGTCGGTAACACTTTTACGCACCACTCAATTAGATTTCTTATCGCCATATCCGCGTCAGATTGCAAGGACCTTTGGCGAGCGGTTGATCCAGCCCCTGCTCCAGTGGTCATGGCTTACAACGGTTCCACTTCGTTTCGCAGAAGGTTCCGGCCGAAAATCAATGGCGGTTGCAAATGGACAGTTCTTCGTGGTGCGCCGTTCTGCATTAGATTCAATTGGTGGATATCAATCGGTAAAACATGCGGTAATTGATGATGTCTTCTTGGCTCGTCAATTAATTGCCACTGGTGCATCTGGAACAGTTGTGGATGGTTCAGATATCGCAGAGACACGTATGTATGCGTCGTGGCGTGAGATCAAAGCCGGATATGGAAAGTCTCTAAGCAAAGCTTTTGGTTCTTTAGCTGGAGCGATTTTTGTTAGCACTTTTCTCTTCGCCACCAGCATCGCACCATTAATTCTGGGATTGCTCGGCAATCTGTATGGACTGCTTGGTTTTCTGACCATTGTCGGAACACGTGTATTAAGTGCGGCAAAGAGTCGTGGAAACCTTCTGGACAGTGTGTTGCATCCGATATCAATCGCTGCACTGATTTACCTGATTGTTTACTCATACTTAGTGCGAGGAACCGTGACATGGAAAGGTCGCACAGTATGAAGATCGTTGTAATTGGCGCTGGCATGGGCGGCATGACCGCAGCTGCACGATTATCGCGAGGTGGCCATGAGGTAGTTTTGTATGAAGCTTCGGGTCAGGTTGGAGGAAAGTGCCGTACTGAATGGATTGGCAAGGTTGCCTTTGATACCGGTCCATCCCTTTTGACTTTGCCTGCGGTCTATAAAGATTTCTTCCAACGAACTGGAAAGCCCATGGGTTTTGTCTGCACCATTGAATCCGTAGATCCATCCTTTCACTATCGATTTGCAGATGGCAGCAGCGTTAACTTTGCAAATCTTTCGCGGAACAAAACTTTAGAAAACATCACCCACGCCTTTGGCGCAGAAAGTGCGGCACAGTGGGATCGCATCATGAAACGAGCCGAGCGGATGTGGGATGTCAGCCGCGGACCATTCGTAGAATCTGAATTAAAATCCCCAATCTCGTTGATTAAACGGATTACTTTCCTGCGCGATATGAAGATTATTGCGCCTTGGAAAACCCTGCGAGTTCATGCTGATGCGATTGTGAAGGATCAGCGGCTCCGTTTTATCATGGATCGATATGCAACATATAGTGGATCAGATCCACGCAAAGCACCCGCGGTTTTATCAACGATTGCATTTGTTGAAGAGAGCTTTGGTGCTTGGCACATCAAGGGTGGCTTGGGCCAGCTCGCTGAAAAGGTGTACCAGCGGGCGGTAGATGTGGGTGTGAGCTTCCACCTGAACTCGCCTGTTTCAGCGATTACAACTGAGGGCAAAAAGGCCACAGGTGTAATCCTTGCCGATGGAACCGTTGTTAAAGCCGATGCTGTTGTTGCAAACGCCGATGCATCACTGGTCTATAACAAGTTGATTAAAGGTCATAAGCGCACCTTGAAAAAGGCCCGTAAAAACATTGAAAAGGCCGATGTTTCAGTTGCGGGATTTTCATTGTTGCTGGGAATGCGCAAGGATCCTGATCAAATTCTTAATCACCACACAATTTTGTTTCCGGAAAATTACGATGCTGAATTTGATGCCATTTTTACAGATGGCAAACCGGTCGAGAAGCCAACAATCTATATTTGCGCTCCACAGGATCCCGAGATGACAAAGGATGAAACGCTCGAAGGTTGGTTTGTTTTGGTGAATGCGCCAACTCATGGACAGTTTGATTGGAACGATAAAGAGTTTGCTCGCAACTACGCCAATAGCATCATCGATCAAATCGAGGCGCGTGGTATTTCGGTGCGCGATCGTTTGGAGTCGCTAACGATTAGAACCCCCGCTGATTTAGAGGCAGCGGTGCATGCGCCAGGTGGTGCAATCTATGGAACATCTAGCAATGGAGCGCGCGCAGCATTTTTGCGTGCAAAAAACCGTTCACCGATAAAGGGGCTCTATTTAGTCGGAGGATCTGCTCACCCAGGTGGTGGATTACCTTTGGTTGGAATTAGTGGAGATTTAGTTACGGAAGCAATTGGCTACGAGAAAAACGCACGACACTAGCAAAGCTGTAGCTCTGAATTGCAAAGAAGATAACTGAAAGAACCGTTGCACCTGGAAGCCCAACCAGATCTAAAACCAAGATAATAAATATGTAGCTTGCACGCATTGGGCGTTCGGCTGGAGTAACGACTCCTAAATCGCTAACTCCGAGTGAGATCAACTTTGTGCGCGCATACTCTTGGAATGCGGCAACGCTCCATAGCGCGATCGGGATCCAGGCTGGGACACCGATGAGATACAGGGTGTAAAACCACAGCGCCTCGCTGATCCGATCTACAACTGAATCAAGGGTTGCTCCCCATTTGCTATCCCGCTGCTGAAA
>JBDLUF010000088.1:0-4864 GCA_039805445.1 Actinomycetota bacterium
TGAGTTTGTTGCCCTAGCAATACCGCTATTTATTCCGATCTTTATCTATCTCAATAGCTTCTCATCAATGAGCGCTAATGAGCAGATAGCGCGCTCCATGGCTCGTGAAGTGTTAAGAGTGTATGTAATCAGCGAAAATGACGGCGCAGCACAAGAGATTTCGGGCAGAGCGGCACAGTTATTAGCAAGGCAATGGCAGCTAAGCGATACAGAGGTTGCATCGTTGCGAACATCAATGGATTGCTCTCACTTTCCATGTTTGACAGCGAATGGTCGAATCAAGTTAACCCTTTCATTTATTGATGATGAAACACAACGAAAGGTTTCCGCAAGTGCGCAAGAGCATCTTAGCCCGTGGCTGTAAATCACATGGACAAATAGGAATAATGCTAAGGAAGAGATTGAATTCTGAACGAGGTTCAATCTCTGTCGTAGTAATCGGTCTCTTTGTAATCACCGTGGCTTCCCTTATGGTGATGACAGATGTTTCCGCGCTCATTGTTGCAAAGCGCTCATTGGTTCAAGCAACCGAGGCAGCGGCACAACGCGGTGTTCACACCCTTGATAAGAGCGAGTATTACCAAGGTAAAGGAAATATGTTCACAGCCCCGATGGCGGTTGCAACACATAGAGCTCACCCGGTAATTCCAATTGATTGTGCTCGGGGAGGTTTTGAGGTTCTCTTTGAACTTAACTCTTGGAGCAATGATGAAAGCGATATGAAGTGGCAGCAATTAAAGGGAATTCAACTCACGAGCTTTTCCTGCGATGGTACTTCGTTAGAAATTAGTACACGTTCCGAGATGAAACTTCCGTTCAAAGTTCCATTTACGACTACAGATTCAGTTTTCCTGACAGCAACCGCTGGCACCACAAACAAGGTTCAAGAGGGTTTCTATTTGTTCGGCATTAGGCTTCATTAGAGTTTTATTTGTTGTCTGTTAGTTCAGAATCTCATTCAATGGCAGGCAACTCCTATAAATCAGCAATTGAAAGTGCCTTCAATTAATTCTCCTCAACCAACGCCTAAGTAATCATGTGTTCGCCTGCCCTTGCTGAGTTGGCTATCCTTATCCCATGGCCGCACGCGAGTATCAATTAGAGATAGATGCGATTGATGCGACCCTTGTTTCAATTGAAAAGGTTTTAGATTTACCAAAGCTGCGTAAGCAAGCAGAGGAGCTCGAGGTAGAGGCAGGGGTTCCTAATCTTTGGGATGACCCGGAGGCGGCACAAAAGATCACTAGCCGTTTGTCTCGCGTGCAATCAGAGATTGCAAAGTTATCCGGACTTCGCCAACGTGTAGAAGAGCTTCCGATTCTTTTTGAATTAGCCGCAGGGGAGCCTGGCGGTATTGATGACGCGGAAAAAGAGTTGGATGCGGTTAAGAAATCTGTCAGCGAGTTAGAGGTTCAAACTCTATTGAATGGCGAGTATGACGATCGCGATGCTTTGATCACTATCCGATCTGAAGCAGGTGGAGTAGAGGCCGCTGACTGGGCTGAAATGATTATGCGAATGTATTTGCGCTACTGCGAGCGTCACTCATTCAAGGTTGATGTACTTGAAACATCGTATGCAGAAGAAGCGGGAATCAAATCAACAACCTTTAAAGTTTCCGCACCATATGCATATGGAACCTTGTCAGTCGAACAAGGCACACACCGTTTAGTTCGCATCTCTCCATTTGATAGCCAGAGCCGACGCCATACATCATTTGCTGGCGTTGAAGTTGTTCCAGTTGTTGAACAAAGTGATCACATTGAAATTGATGAAAAAGAGATTCGCGTTGATGTGTATCGCTCATCTGGCCCTGGTGGCCAGGGCGTTAACACCACTGACTCTGCTGTGCGATTAACTCATATTCCAACTGGAATTGTGGTCTCCTGCCAGAATGAGCGTTCTCAGATTCAAAACAAGGCAACAGCGATGGCGGTACTTCAATCAAAGCTTTTGGAACGTCGCCGCCAAGAAGAGCAGGCAAAGATCAATGCGCTCAAGGGTGATAACTCAGGTTCATGGGGAAATCAGATGCGCTCTTATGTATTAGCGCCGTATCAAATGGTGAAGGATCTGCGCACAGATTATGAAACAGGAAATACATCTGCGGTGTTGAACGGCGAAATCGATGAATTTATCGAAGCCGGAATTCGCTGGCGCCGCAGTTCTTAGCAATTTTCGAGATAAGCAATTCCTTGAGGTCACCCCGAGAATTCCATCGAGAGTGAGCAATTTTCGAGATAAGCAATTCCTTGAAATCCTGGGTCTGACCATTGTCAGAGTTGATAAAGGAATCGAACAGTTGAGACAAAGATACGATTTCTTGCAATTCTTACCTTCGAAAATTAACGTGCAGCGCGATTTTCGAGCAATCTCACACTTTTCTTACGCTCACGACCCCACGACATCCAAGGAATTCCGCCTGACTTCCTTAAACTAAGCGCAGGTCGAAGGTGGTTCCCCGAACTCCACCCCGCAGATGCAATGGGAGATTTAATGATTCGCTTCGAGAATGTCACCAAGATTTATCCAGGTCAGGAGCGCCCAGCTCTTGATTCTGTAAATCTTGAAATCGTAAAGGGCGAGTTTGTCTTCCTTGTCGGTCTTTCAGGTTCAGGTAAGTCAACCTTCTTGCGTCTAGTTCTTCGCGAAGAGCGTCCAACCTCTGGTGCGATACATGTTGCTGGAAAAGATCTTGGAACGCTCTCAAAGCACAAAGTTCCTGAGCTTCGACGATCAGTAGGAACTGTTTTCCAGGATTTCCGTTTGCTACCAAACAAAACAATTTCTGAAAACGTTGCCTTTACTTTGCATGTTTTGGGGTACTCGCAAAAAGAGATTAACCGCGAAGTTCCTGAAGTTCTTGAACTAGTTGGTTTGGAAGATAAGGGCGATCGTTTGCCTTCTGAGATTTCAGGTGGAGAGCAGCAGCGTGTAGCGATTGCTCGCGCATATGTAAGCCGCCCACCAATTCTTATCGCTGATGAGCCAACAGGAAACCTTGACCCAGCAACATCTGTGGGAATCATGAAGTTGCTTGATCGCATTAACCGCGAGGGCACAACAGTTTTGATGGCTACACACGATGCAGGCATCGTGGATCAGATGCGCAAGCGCGTTATCGAGCTCGATGGTGGACATGTAATCCGCGATCAGGTTCGTGGTGTTTACGGGTACACGGGTTAAGGGCGGGGAGAGAGAACATGCGCGCACGGTTTCTTCTAAGTGAGGTCCGAATTGGACTTCGCCGTAACTTAACTATGACCTTTGCTGTAGTTGTCACAACAGCGATTTCACTGTCATTGCTTGGTATTGGCCTTCTTTCAAATGCTCAAGTAGGAGCGATGAAGGATTATTGGTATGACAAGATCGAAGTATCAGTATTTTTGTGTGGAAATCTCTCTGATTCATCATCATGTGCAGCAGGTGCTGTAACCGCCGATCAGCGTTTAGCGATTCAGCAGGATCTACAAGAGATGACTGTGGTCGATAGCGTTTTCTATGAATCACAATCACAAGCATTTGTTCGCTTCCAGGAACGTTTCAAAGATTCAGCGATCGCACAAAATGTGACAGCAGATCAGCTTCCAGAGTCATTCCGCGTAAAGCTGAAGGATCCAGAGCAGTTCTCGGTAATTGTCAGCGCATTTAGCGGTCGCCCAGGTGTTGATGTGGTTCAGGATCAGCGTGCGATTCTTGAAAAATTCTTTAAGTTGTTAGCGGTTCTTCGCAATGGTGCATTAGCTGTTGGCTTGGCATCTGTATTAACCGCAGCGCTCTTGATTTCAAACACCTTGCGTATTGCGGCATTTAACCGCCGCCGTGAAACAGGAGTGATGAAACTTGTTGGAGCTTCATCTTGGTCAATTCAACTTCCATTCTTGCTCGAAGGTGTTATCTCCGCTGTTATTGGTTGGGGAATAGCAACTGGTTTGCTTGCAGGATTGAAGAGCGTGGTTGATTCAAATGTTGCACCCCTTCTCTCATTCACCAACTTCTTTGGGTGGCGTGAAGTCTGGGTTTCATCGGCGTACTTGCTAGCCACAGGCTTGGTTGTTTCAATCCTGGCCTCAGTGATTACGCTGCGCCGCTACCTTAAGGTTTAATTAACCTACTTAGGGGCGGTGATGCGGCATGGTTAAAGAGATAGGCCGCAAGGTCATTGCTCAAAACAAGAAGGCTCGTCATGATTACTCAATCGCAGATGTGATTGAGTGCGGATTGGTGTTGACCGGTACAGAGGTTAAATCCCTTCGCGCGGGACGTGCATCCCTGATTGATGGTTTTGCCATGGTTAACAATGGTGAGCTGTGGTTGATGGGTGTTCACATTCCTGAATACACCGAGGGAACATGGACAAACCACACACCTCGTCGTGATCGCAAACTTCTTGTTCACAAACAAGAGCTCAACAAGTTAATTGGAAAGCTCAAGGACTCTGGAACAACCTTGGTTCCCTTGCAGTTGTATTTCAAGGATGGAAAAGCCAAGGTCGAAATCGCAGTTGCCAAGGGTAAGAAGGCCCATGACAAGCGTGAAGCGATCAAGGAGCGCGAGGCTAATCGTGAAGTTTCACGTGTTGTCTCACGCACCTTGAGCGGTAAAGCCTCGCGCGCTGCCTCAAAATACGAGGATTAACACCTTCTCTCTTTTCTGATTTACACTTGCTTCACCGCCGCTTCGTTACCTCAATTTTTGAGGCACACTGGCGACGGCGCAAGAAGCGGGAATTAACTACTCTTACTTCTTGTTTTAGTAATTGACAATTAAATAGGGGATAAGAAATACGTTTCTTTTTCTCCAAGTTGTAAGTGTGAAAGCACTTTAAATCTTGGGGGTGAACGGTCTCGACTTTGGATGTTGA
>JBDLUF010000089.1:0-4807 GCA_039805445.1 Actinomycetota bacterium
ATCATCTGTTGCATCACGGTGCTCCATGCCCAAGTCGTAGTATTCGAGGTTTACATCTAGGTAAGGCAAAATCAATGAATCTTTGATGAACTGCCACATGATGCGTGTCATCTCATCGCCGTCGAGTTCGACGACTGTGCCCGTTACTTTGATCTTGCTCATTGTTTCCTCTTTCCTAGATTTCCTTGAATTAAAGTGATTCGAAATTAAAGTGTCTGAACATCTGCTTGTTTTGCACGAACCGCTTCAGCTGCATCCTTAAGAGCTGCAACTTCAGTATCGGTCAATGTGCCTTCTACAACCTTCTTCACACCAGTGCGACCGATCTCGGCTTCTACGCCAAGGTACACACCAGAAATTCCGTACTCGCCATCAACCCATGCACATACAGGCATAACCGCGCCTGAATCTTCAATAACAGCCTTTGCCATGCGCGCTGCTGCTGCAGATGGTGCGTAGTAAGCAGAACCTGTCTTAAGAAGAGCAACAACTTCTGCTCCACCATTACGTGTGCGATCAACAAGATCAGCGATCTCTTCTTGTGACAGAAGATCACTCAGTGGCTTGCCATCAACAGTGCAGCGACTTGGAACTGGAACCATGGTGTCTCCATGTGAGCCAAGTGTCAGTGTCTTTACAGCTGCAACCTTTACTCCGAGCTTTTCAGCTACGAAGTTTGTGAAGCGTGCTGTGTCCAACATACCTGCTTGACCCATTACGCGATTCTTTGGAAAGTTTGTTGCGATCTGTGCCAAAGCTGTCATCTCATCAAGTGGATTTGAAACCACGATGATGACAGCGTTAGGAGAATGCTTTGCTATGTTTTCAGCAACACCGCGAACGATGCCCGCGTTAACACCAATTAAATCCATGCGACTCATGCCAGGCTTACGTGGAAGTCCTGCAGTAATAACAACTACATCTGAGTTAGCGGTTGCTTCATATCCAGCACCTTCAGGAGTTGTTGTTGCCCCGATGATCTTTGTTTCAAATCCCTCGATTGAACGGGATTGATTCATGTCTAGAGCTAAACCTTCTGACTTACCTTCGAGGATGTCAGTCAAAACTACGGTATCGAAAACATCATATTCAGCTAAACGAAGAGCTGTTGTTGAACCGTAAAAACCTGCACCGACTACTGTGACTTTGCCACCCATCGTGACTCCATTCATGGCTGATTGCGAATGGGGCAACTCTACCGCCCGCGAGGAAGTGCAATTGCCAGCACAAAAAGTGCAATCGCTATTGCAAGCGGAAGATAAAACTCAATGCGACGGAAATCTCGAGATTTGAGAGCCACGCCCATGGTTCCAACCGCGATAAAAAGTGATCCGCCTCGCACTATGCCGAGAACTCCTAAAACCACTCCGGTCAGGACTAATCCATAACTTACAAGGCTTAGCAGGCGATTACTTAACTGCATGCATCAACCACATTGGTCAGCAACATTGCACGGGTCATTGGACCGACTCCCCCAGGCATTGGCGCAACATATGAAGCCTTTTCAAATACTCCAGGACACACATCACCTTGAAGTCCATCAGGTGTGCGGGAAATTCCAACATCAATTACAACAGCACCTTCTTTAATCATCTCGGCCTTTAAGAAGTGTGCTTGCCCAATTGCGGCGACAACAATATCTGCATTTTTTGTGTGGACAGTTAAATCCTTGGTACCTGTGTGAGTCAAAGTTACTGTTGCATTTTCTTGTTTGCGAGTAAGCAGTAATCCCAATGGGCGACCAACTGTTAAACCGCGACCAATAACTGTTACCTCTGCTCCTTGAGTTGAAATCTTGTAATGATCCAGAAGCGCAACAATTCCACGTGGTGTACATGGAAGCGGTGCATCGTAACCAGCAACTAATCGTCCTAAATTAAGTGGGTGTAATCCATCGGCATCTTTGCTGGGATCGATTGCTTCAAGAACCTTTTGCGTGTTGATTCCCTTGGGCAACGGAAGTTGAACAATATAACCGGTGCACTCTTTAGAACCATTGAGATCTGCAATTGCTGCTAAGACATCTTTTTCAGTTGCATTATTAGGAAGATCAATTCGAATTGAATTGATACCGACCTCTTGGCAATCGCGATGCTTTCCACCTACATACGAGTGTGAACCTGGGTCATCTCCGACTAAAACTGTTCCAAGACCTGGAGTAATTCCTTGTGCTTTAAGCGCAGTGACTCGTGTGGTTAATTCAGCTTTAATCGCTGCGGCAACCGCCTTGCCATCTAATATCTGCGCGCTCATGATGTAAGCCTATCGACTCAGTTATGCATGAGAGAAATGTCGAGTATTGGTGAAAAACATCGCGATTCCAGCCGCCTTTGCCGCTGCAATTACCTCTTCATCACGCACGCTGCCACCAGGCTGTACTACAGCTGTAACACCTGCATCGATAAGGATTTGAAGACCATCGGCAAATGGGAAGAAGGCATCACTTGCCGCGACACTACCTTTGACTCGATCTCCGGCACGGGAAACAGCTAAACGTGCTGAATCAACTCTGTTGACCTGACCCATTCCGATTCCAACAGATGCTGTCATCTTTGCCAGCAGGATCGCATTGCTCTTAACTGAACGAACACTTCGCCAAGCAAACTCAAGATCCTTCATGGTCTGTAGATCAACTGGTTCTCCGCTGACTTGATTCCAGTGTGCTGGTGAATCACCATGTGCATCAATCACATCTGTTGCTTGCAACAAAATTCCGCCAGATACGGGGCGAAGTTCTAAAGGATTAATTGTTGTTACATCGCACTTTAAAATTCGAATTGAAGGCTTTTTCATCAATAGCTCTAATGCATCTTCATCAAAATCAGGAGCAATCAAAACTTCTGTAAAGATCTTTGATAATGGCTCAGCCATCGCAAGATCAACCTTTCTATTGGCAGCCACAACTCCCCCAAAGGCAGATACAGGATCACACTCATGGGCATGTTGATACGCAACAGCAACACCTAATTCGCATACCGCAACACCGCAAGGGTTTGCGTGCTTCATGATTGCAACTGCAGGGTCGCGATGATCCAAAACCGCTCTCCAGGCAGCATCGGCATCTGTGTAATTGTTAAATGACATTTCCTTGCCATGGAGCTGTTGAGCGTTCACGATTCCTGAGGTTGCACCCGAGTAAATCGCTGCATCTTGATGAGGATTTTCTCCGTAACGAAGTGAGCTCTTACGACTCCAAATCTGTCCGAACCAATCAGGAAGCTCATTGCTGTCAGATGCGCCGAGCCAGTTTGCAATAGCTAAGTCGTATTGAGCGGTTGTGCGAAATACCTCAAGTGCTAATTGGCGTCGTTCTGCTTCTGTAAAGCCACCTGCCGAAATCGCTGTGATCAGCTGGTCGTACTGAGATGGATCAGAAATAACCGCGACAGAGCCATGGTTTTTTGCTGCTCCCCGAAGCATTGATGGGCCACCGATATCAATCTGCTCGATGCACTCTGCAAAACCTGCACCTGATGCGATTGTTTCGGCAAATGGATAGAGATTGATAATGACTAAATCAAAGGGAGCGATATCCAGATCTGCAATTGCAGCTAAATGTTCAGGATTGTTTTGATCCGCCAAAATTCCGCTATGAACTCGAGGATGCAAAGTCTTTACTCGTCCACCCATAATTTCAGGAAAACCTGTGTACTGGCTTACCTCTATGACGGGAATCCCGGCATCGGCTAAATTCTTGGCTGTTGACCCAGTTGAGAGAATTTCGACTCCTGCTGCATGAAGTGCGCTTCCAACTTCAATCAGACGAGTCTTGTCATAAACACTTACAAGTGCGCGACGTATAGGTTTTCTCATCGTGTAATGGTCTCCAGAGTTGGAATGATCAAGGCGATGGTCGCAACTATGAGACCGCGTTCTACTTTCTTAATTCTCTCATGAAGAGTTGCCTCATCATCGCCTGGCAACACCGGAACCTCCATTTGAGTAATGATTGGCCCGGTATCAACGCCTGCATCTACCCAATGAACCGTCGTACCCGTTACTGAGACACCTGCAGCTAGTGCATCCCGAACCGCATGGGCACCTGGAAAATCAGGCAGCAAAGCAGGATGACTATTGATTGTAGGAAAGTAATTAACAAACTCAGGGGACAAAATTCGCATAAAACCAGCGCTTACAACAAGATCCGGTGAGTATTGATCAACCGCTTCAAAGAGTTGCTTGTTCCATTGCTGACGATCACCGGTCAATGCGACAACAGATGTATTGATTGATGCCTTCTTTGCGCGTTCTAAAACTTGGGCATCTGCACGGTCTGAAACAACTGCAACAATTTGAATCTCTAAATCTGATGCATCAATAATCGCCTGCGCCAAGGAGCCCTGTCCCGAAGCCAGAATGACTACCCGCTTTCTCATTTGCGGGACATAACTCTTGGTAGATACAGCGCCAATAAGGCACCTAGGCCAAGCTCTGCAGCGATCGCCAGGGTGAATTTCCATGGCGAAACTCCTACGGCAGACATCGCATCGGTGATGAGTGCACCACTTCCTGAATATCCAACAAATGCGGCGAGCAGAACAGCCACGATCAAACTCTGAACCAATACCTTTTGATTCAGTGAGATTGTCCATGTAACTAGAAGTGCACCAGCTGCAACGACGATCAAAACTCCAAGTAATGAAATTAGTGATTTACCTTCGGGCAAAGCACCCAATAGGGACATCGCAGGAATCTTGTTTAATCTAAAGGAGGTTGGAGAAACCAGAGTTCCTGAACCGACCGCAAAGCCAACCCCTGAAAAGTAGGCCAAGGTAGAAACAATCGCGTTAGGGATATACAAAATATT
>JBDLUF010000090.1:0-4806 GCA_039805445.1 Actinomycetota bacterium
AATCTTGCAAGAGATAATTGAATTAACCGGTGCACGTGCAGAGCTCGAATCAACTATTGAAAAACTAACTGATGCTGCTTTAACTGCAGCTGAATCATCACTTTTCACCAACGATGGAAAGGCCTTGCTCGTCGAGCTAGCTAACATCGCAACTAAAAGGAGTGCTTAATGCCTGCTCGCGTAAAGGGACCTACAGATCACGTTGTCATCGTTGGAGCGGGTTATGCCGGCTTAAGCGCCGCGCTGCGTCTGGCAGGTGCTGGCCGCAAGGTAACTGTTATTGAACGCGAATCTGTTCCGGGTGGACGAAGTGGTTTGTTGAAAAAAGACGGGTACTCATTTGATACCGGTCCAACTGTTTTGACTATGCCTTCACTTATTCAAGATGCATTTAGTTGCGTCGGAGAAGATATGAAGGACTGGGTAGAACTGATGCCCGTTTCACCTTTGTACCGTGCTTACTACGCCGATGGATCGCAACTAGATGTTCATGCAAATACCAAGCAAATGGAAGCAGAAATTGCAGAGAAGATCAGCCCTGAAGAGGCAGCTGGATACGCACGCTATGTAGATTTTGTAACTAAGTTATACAAGTACGAGATGAATGACTTCATCGATAGAAATATCGATTCACCACTTAATTTGTTGACACCTAACCTTGCCCGTCTTATCGCGTTGGGCGGCTTTCGCCGTCTGTCACCAAAGGTGAATCAATTCATGAAGGATCCACGCCTACAGAAGGTGTACTCATTCCAGGCGATGTATGCAGGTGTTAGTCCGCAACAGGCGTTAGCAATTTACGCGGTCATCGCATACATGGACTCAGTCAATGGTGTGTTCTTCCCTAAGGGTGGAATGCATGCTGTTCCTCGTGCAATGGCTGCGGCTGCAGAAAAGCATGGAGTTGAATTTAAGTACAACACAACTGTTACAAAGGTAGATGTTCAAAATGGTCGCGCAAAGGCGGTCATCACTGAAGATGGTCAGCGTATCGAGTGCGATGCAATCATCTTGAACCCAGATCTTCCTGTTGCTTGGCGAGATTTGCTGGGCAAAACTCCGCTTTCAGTTAAGCGCCTGAACTACTCCCCTTCATGTGTCACTATGTTGGTGGGTTCATCAAAAAAGTATGACTTTGCCGCTCACCACAACATTCACTTTGGTGAATCATGGGATGGCGTATTTGATGAATTAATCAAGCAAAAGAAGCTTATGAGCGACCCAAGTGTGTTAGTAACAATTCCTTCGATGGATGATCCATCACTTGCACCAGAGGGAAAGCATTCATATTACGTACTGTTTCCAACTCCTAACTTGGATGCAGATATTGATTGGACTAAGCAGGCAAAGCCGTACCGCGATCACATGGTTGAGATTTTGGAACAACGTGGCTACACAGGCTTTGGTGATGCGATTGAGACTGAGGTTCTAACAACTCCGCTTGATTGGCAGGCACAAGGCATGGAGGCTGGTGCACCATTTGCTAGCGCACATACCTTCTTCCAAACAGGTCCATTTAGACCACGCAATATGGCAGCTGGTATTGAAAATGTTGTCTTTGCTGGCTCTGGAACTCAACCAGGTGTTGGCGTTCCGATGGTTTTGATTTCTGGTCGTCTTGCTGCAGAACGTATTGTGGGACCAGTTAAGTAAATGGATGAGTTAACCGCTGCAGGGATTACTGATCCCGATCTTCGTGCATCGTACGAAGAGTGCAAGCGGCTCAATGCACTGCATGGAAAGACGTATTACTTAGCAACCTTGTTGTTGCCCAAAGCAAAACGTCCCTTTGTTCATGCACTGTATGGCTTTGCGCGTTATGCCGATGAGATCGTTGATGATTTAGCCTCAGAACTAAGCGTTGAAGAAAAAGCTGAAGTACTGAGCACATGGGGCAACGGAGTTCTGGCAGATCTCAAAAAAGGTACGAGCCAAGATCATGTAGGTCGCGCTTTAATCGATACCGTCAATCGTTTTGATATCCCCCACGAGCACTTTGAAGCTTTTTTACATTCGATGACAATGGATTTAACTGTTCAAGAGTATGAAAGTTATGAAGATTTAATTGAATATGTGTATGGCTCAGCAGCTGTCATTGGTTTAGAGATGGTTCCTATTTTGGGGCCGCTTCACAATGATGCCTTTGAAGCCGCCAAAAAGCTTGGTATCGCTTTCCAGTTAGCTAACTTCATTCGCGATGTGGATGAGGATCTTGATCGCGGACGTGTGTACCTACCGCTCAAAGAGCTAGGGCAGTTTGGTGTAACCCGTGAAATGCTAGAAGAACGTGTTTTAACACCAGAAATCATTGAAGCCCTGAAGTTTCAAATCGCACGTGTTCGCCAATTACAAGCAGAGGCTGCTCCTGGGATAAAGATGCTTGAGGCATCAAGCCGTCCATGCATTGAAGCGGCAAGCACCTTGTACTGCGGAATAGTTGATGAGGTTGAAAAGATTGGTTATGACATCTTTAATCATCGTGCAAAGACATCAACAGCTAGAAGAATTCGTGTTGCAGGTGCTGCATTTGTTAAGCGCCAGCTGATTTCACGCTAAAGTAACAACTACGGGAGCCCACAAGGCTGAGAGGGTCTGAAATTCAGGCCGACCGATTGACCCATCCGGTAATGCGGATGCGGAAAGGAAACAACTATGTCATCCACTTTGTTTACAGCTTGGGGCTACGAGGTCTCAATTCTCGAATTCTGCGCTGCGATCACCTCTTTATCTGCCGTTATTTTGGGAACAACTGGAAAGAGAATTACTTGGCCGTGGTGGGCCTTTAGTAGTGTTTTGTATGGCCTCTTCTTTTATCAGGTAGATCTCTTTGCAAGCGCGCTCTTACAAATACTTTTTGTGGCCGCAGCAATTTATGGATGGTTTGGTTGGGCTCCAACTGGTGCTGTTCCCGGAAATGTTTCGGGGCGGGGTCGCCGCAACATTGCACTTGCAACATTAGTAAGTGTGGCTGTCCTATCCCCTGTACTCGCAAATATTGGCGCAGCAGCAACATATACAGATGCCTTTGTTTTGATTGGAAGTTTGACCGCTCAATTGATGATGATCTATGAAAAGTATGAAACATGGATTGTGTGGGTGATCGTCGATGTGGTTGCCACCGTTCAATACCTGGTACTCGGTTATTGGTTTACAGCCTTGCTGTATGGAATCTTTACTCTTGTCGCAGTATTTGGCTGGAAGCGTTGGTATGACTCTCTTAGCCATTGATGGTCCGGCGGGTGCGGGTAAGACAACTCTGGCAGCAAAGTTAGAGGCTGAGTACTCAGCGCACTCAACTGTCCGTGTAATCCATATGGATGATTTGTATAACGGCTGGGAAAATGCGTTGGGTAACGCCTTGATGGAGATTTTGGATCGCATTACATCGGCCCACCTTGCCGGACGTGAATGCACTATCAAGATCTTTAACTGGCATTTAATGAAGTTTGATCGCGAAGAGATAGTTTCGCCTACCGATTACTTAATCATCGAAGGTGTTGGCGCTGCCCAAGCAATTGTGCGAGAAGCAGGTGCCATTACCTATTGGTTAGATATTGATGCTGAAACTGGTTTGCAAAGGGTTTTAGCTCGAGATGGTGCACATCTTGAAAAGCAAATGCGCCAATGGCAGTTCGATCAAGCAATTCACTTTCATACCGATCAAACGAGAGAAAACTGCGAGTTTAAACTCACTTCATAAGGGTTTTGGGCGCGCCCTTAGGCCTTGTACAAGGTGGGCTCCATAAAATCTGCACATGTCTGATCTGACCGGAGAGCTCATTGATGGGCGCTACCAATTACTGCGTCAGGTCGCCAATGGTGGAATGGCTTCGATCTATGAAGCGATAGATACTCGTCTTGATAGAAAAGTCGCGGTCAAGATCATGCACCCGCATCTTGCTCAAGACGAAGCATTTGTGTCACGGTTTATCAAGGAAGCGAAAGCTGCAGCTGCTTTGTCCCACCCCAACATTGTTGCCGTGCAGGATCAAGGATGGAATCAAAGCGGAGTTCCTGCAGTCTTTTTAGTGATGGAGCTAATCGAAGGACACACACTTCGTGAATACCTGAATGAACGTGGCCGCTTTGAAATTAAGGATGCAATTAATTATTTGACTCCGATTTTGAGCGCCTTAGCTGCCGCCCACGTTTTAGGAATTGTGCACCGCGATATCAAGCCGGAAAACATTTTGATCTCTAAAGAAGGCCGAATCAAGATCGCAGATTTTGGATTAGCTCGAGGTGAACTCATTGGTTCCACCATGACCGCTGAATCAAGTGTGATTTTAGGAAGTGTTTCTTATCTTTCGCCTGAACAAGTCCAACGTGGAGTCGCTGATTCTCGCAGCGATGTATACGCGGCGGGCATCGTTGCGTACGAGATGCTTACTGGAGAAAAGCCGTTTTCAGCCGAGTCGCCAATCCAAATCGCATACATGCATGTCAATGAAGAGATTCCGCGACTTCGCAGCAAGCGCAAAGATGTGCCACAAGCACTTGATGATTTGATCGCAAGCTCAACGGCGAAAAACCCTGATGAACGTCCACGTACCGCAGGTGATTTCTTAGAGAAGTTACAGCAGATTCAGATTGATTTAGATCCACGTAAGAATCAAATGGATCTAGGGCTAGATCTTCCAGTTGAGCCAATTCGCGAAAAGGCTCGCAAGAAGGTCAAAGAGGTCGCACCCGTTGAAGTCACCGCACCTGTTGTGGAGACAACCAAAGAGATTCGCCGTAAAGAGGAGAAAAAACAGCGTGCAAGTAAGCGGGTTCGTCGTAATCGCAAGGTTGCCTTGATTCTTG
>JBDLUF010000091.1:0-4786 GCA_039805445.1 Actinomycetota bacterium
AGTCAGCAACTGGTCTAGATATCGATCGTCACTCGATCGCTACTAAGGGCCACATCAAGAAGCTTGGTAACCACGATGTAAAGATCTCTCTAGGTCACAACGTGATTGCAAAGGTTTCAGTGAGCGTTGTAGCTGACAAGTAATACCAACTAATTTCCTACACAGGAATTTAAAAGGCCCGTCACTTATGTGGCGGGTTTTTTATTTCTCCAGATGAAATCTCATGATGTGGTATTCGCAAAATTACTTTGCTCCACAGGGCTGTGTGCATAGATATCGCCTCTGACCTGCGGATTCAATTGTTGAACTCGAAACTACCCACAGTTATACACATTGCATCCACCGCTTCCTACACAGGAAAACAGGGTTATCCACCTACTTATACACAGCATTGTGCACAGGGCCGGAGCTGGATCCTCGCGTGCGATAGGGGTTAGCACCTAGGTTACGCACCAAGTCAACAGGGCTATTTGTCAGTCCTATAAGGGAGGTTATGAGCGTGAGCATCGCCGAACTTCCCAATAACCGCCCTCGTGATCCCAACATTAACTCTGTTGGCGCCGAGTTTGAGCGCACACCACCACAGGATTTAATCGCAGAACAATCTGTTCTCGGCGGAATGTTGTTATCCAAAGATGCAATTGCAGATGTTATTGAAATTATTCGCGATCGCGATTTCTATCGTCCTGCACATGAATTAATTTACGATGCAATTATTGATTTGTATGGCCGCGGAGAGCCAGCAGATGCTGTAACAGTTTCGGCAGAGCTTTCAAAGCGTGGAGACATCGCACGTGCAGGTGGTGCACCATATTTGCACACATTGATTTCATCGGTACCAACAGCTGCTAACGCTGGTTACTACGCAAAGATAGTTCGCGAACACGCGATCATGCGCCGTTTGGTTGAAGCTGGAACAAAGATTGTTCAATATGGTTACACAACTGAAGGTGAAGTCGATGAGATGGTCGACCTTGCACAAGCTGAAGTTTATGCGGTTACTGAACGTCGCTCCTCTGAAGATTATGTTCAACTCTCAACGCTGTTGCCACAAGCACTTGATGAGATCGAAGCGATCTCAAAGGGAATTGGTGTTGAAGGTGTTAAGACTGGATTTAAAGATCTCGATCAATTAACACATGGTCTACATCCAGGAAACATGATTATTTTGGCTGCACGTCCTGCGATGGGTAAGTCAACACTTGGTTTGGATATTGCACGGCATGCATCAATTCATGATGGATTAACATCAGTTATCTTCTCTCTAGAAATGTCAAAGAGCGAAATCACAATGCGTATGTTGTCCGCTGAAGCCCGCGTTGGTTTGAACAATATTCGTTCCGGATCTTTATCTGATGATGAGTGGTCACGTCTTGCACGCCGTATGGGTGAAATCTCAGAGGCGCCATTGTTTATCGATGACTCTCCTAACCTTTCTATGATGGAGATCCGTGCAAAGGCACGTCGTCTAAAGCAGCGCCATGATCTGAAGTTAATTGTTATCGATTACCTGCAGTTGATGTCCAGCGGTAAAAAGGTTGAAAACCGCCAGCAGGAAGTATCTGAGTTCTCTCGTCAGCTGAAGTTGATGGCAAAGGAGCTCAATATCCCTGTTATTGCTATCTCACAGCTCAACCGTGGACCTGAACAACGTACAGATAAGAAGCCGATGCTTTCCGATCTTCGTGAATCTGGTTCGATCGAGCAGGATGCTGACGTAGTTATCTTGTTACACCGTGATGATATGTATGACTCACAAAACCGAACAGGTGAGGCAGATCTAATTGTTGCTAAGCACCGTAACGGACCAACTCGAACAATTACAGTTTCCGCCCAGCTTCACTACGCACGGTTCTATGACATGCCACAGAACCCAGGAGGCGGACAAGACTGGACGCAACAACGTGAAGCTACAAATACTGCGCCAGAGGATAACTTCGGAGCTTAAATTGCCTCAGATCGCGCACGATCTGCAATGTAAACACCAACAAGCACAATCGCTGCACCTATCAACTGAATTCCATTCCAACTCTGTTGCAACCAGATCCATGCAAAGACACCAGCCAAAACAGGTTCAAGCATTCCAATAACACTTGATGTCGACGCAGATAACAATCGCAATCCGCCAATAACAAATAAGTAAGGAACAATCGTTCCCATAATGATGATCCACACAATCAAAACCCAACCCGGCACAGTGTTTCCAGCGAAAACACCTTCAAGATCCATATCAATCGTGAATACCTCAAATGGAAAATCCCATACCGGCATTGAAGAAACCCAGGCAAGTGATGCCATGCCAAGCCCCCACACAGTTAGTGAAAGCGCGGTTCTATCGGTTCCGAAACTTTTACCAATTAAAAAGTAAGCGGTTAATGCAAAGGCGCTAAAGAGGGCACCAAGTAAACCGATGAGATCAAAGCTCAAACCATTCCATACTTGTGCCAGCAGAATTAATCCCAGCAAGGACAATGCGATCGCACCCCACATTGATGCGGGTACAAATGATTTGCGCACATACTTAATCCAGAGTGCGATCCAAATAGGTGCGGTGAATTCGACGATCAACACCAAGCTGAGCGGCACCCCACGCTGGATTCCGAGGAAATAACCAGCCTGAACCGCTGCAAAACCAATGATTCCGTAGGCGGCAAGCTTTGGAATGAGCTTTTTTGGGGCCTTCAAAGAATGGCGTTCAATAACAAAGGTAATCGCTAACAAAATAAAAAATGCACCGATAGATCGCACCTGCGCCAAACGAAATGGCGAGATGTGGTTTAAAACGACTGTGGAGATAACCCCGTTAAAGGCGAAGACAAGAGAGCCCATGACAAGGTAAAACTCCCCGCGGTGCTTTGTAAGCATCCGAGAAGGTTACCTCACAAAGTTAGAAAGCTGATTCAGGCCTAAAACGCTGATTCAGGAAGCTCCATGATTGATCCATCAGTTCCTTCAACGATCTTACGATCTGCGGTGATATGTGGCAGATTGTTGTGAACGAAGAACTTAGCTGCTGCAATCTTTCCAGTGTAGAAATCTGTGTCTTTACCAGCGTTAGGTAGTTTCTCTGCAGCGATATCTGCCTGACGTAGCAACAACCATGATGTGATGATGTCGCCAACCGCCATTAAGCAGCGCGAAGAGTTAAGACCAACCTTGTAGATATTGACTGGATCAGTTTGTGAATCCATTGCATGTCCAACAAGAACAGCAACGATTCCATTCAAATCACCAAGTGCCTTAAGCAGCAACTGCTTTTCATCAGCATGTGCTCCACCGCTTTCGGCAAACTTTTGAATCTCTTTGCCGAGTAGACCAAGTGCCCGTCCACCATCCTTTACAACCTTGCGGAAGAAGAAATCCAAACCTTGAATGGCAGTTGTACCTTCATACAAGGTATCGATCTTTGCATCACGCACATACTGTTCTAACGGCCAATCGCGAGTAAAGCCGGCGCCACCAAATGTTTGTAGTGATTCAGTTCCAAGTAGAGTCCAAGACTTTTCAGAACCGTAACCCTTAACAACTGGAAGCAAAAGATCATTAAGCTTTTCCATATCTTCAGCGCGCTCTTTATCGCCAGCTTGAATAGCAAGTTCAATCTCATCTTGAATCGATGCGGTGTACAGAACAAGTGCACGCATTCCCTCGCTGTAAGACTTCTGAACCATCAGCGAACGACGCACATCTGGGTGCTTAATAATGGTGACACGAGGCGAAGCCTTGTCATTCATTACCTTCATATCGCCACCCTGAATACGCTCCTTGGCATATGACAACGCCTGCATGTAACCAGCAGAAAGTGTTGCAATCGCCTTTGTTCCCACCATCATGCGAGCAAACTCGATGACCTTAAACATCTGCGCAATACCTTCATGAACTTCACCTAGCAAGTAACCAACAGCAGGCTCTTTCTCACCCAGGTTAACTTCGCAGGTTGCAGAAACATTAAGACCCATCTTGTCTTCAAGCTGAGTTACATAAACACCGTTGCGCTTGCCCATCTCGCCTGTTTCAAAATCAAACATGAACTTAGGAATTAAAAATAGTGAAAGACCCTTTGTTCCCGGTCCGCCACCTTCGCGACGTGCCAATACAAAGTGAACAACGTTGTCGTAGAAATCAGCATCACCTGATGTGATGTAACGCTTTGTTCCGGTGATGTGCCATGTTCCATCAGGTTGTTGCACAGCCTTGGTACGACCTGCACCAACATCTGAACCTGCATCAGGCTCTGTTAGCTGCATCGTTGCACCCCAGTGCTTTTCAACCATCTGCTTTGCAATCTTCTTTTGCTCATCTGTTCCAAGAACATAAGCAACCTGCGCAAAGGCGTAACCAGATGCGTAGATGTGAATCGCAGGGTTTGAACCCAACACCATTTCAGCGATCGCCCAACGAACTGATGGAGGAATCTTCATTCCACCTAAATCAACTGGTGCATCAACACGCCACCACTCGCCATCAACATACGCCTTGTAAGACTTCTTAAAACTTTCAGGCAGTGTGACATTGCCAGTTTCTTTGTTGAGGATCGCACCAACACGATCTCCTTCAACAAATGATGCGGCCAAATCGTTTTCACATAAACGCTTTACCTCTTCAAGCATTCCCATTGATGTATCGCGATCAACTTCACCGTATGGAGCAATGCCCATAACTTTGTCGCGACCCAAGAGGTCAAAGAGGCAGAATTCAATGTCACGGAGGTTTGCTTTGTAATGGCTCATGGCGTAATAGTCCTACCCGCCAGTAACTTACGCAACCCTATTTGAGCGTGAGTTTT
>JBDLUF010000092.1:0-4716 GCA_039805445.1 Actinomycetota bacterium
AAAGATATATTCATAGAAAAGTTCTATTAGAAGAGAAGCTTAAGTACCTTATCTACATTCTCATCCAGATCAGCAACTCCCTTGAGGTGAAGATCGGGATTCTTAGGAGTTTCATAACCCTGACCTACGCCAGTGAAGTTAGGAATCTCGCCCTTATTTGCTTTCTTGTAAAGCCCCTTAGGGTCACGATCAACACATACCTCGACTGGTGTATCTACAAAGACTTCTAGGAACTCACCTTCTTCAAAGAGAGATTTTGCTCTTTGGCGGTCTGCTTCAAATGGACTAATCACCGCGACCAAAACGATCAAGCCTGCATCAACTAGTAGCTTTGCAACCTCAGAGATTCGTCGAACATTTTCTGCGCGATCTTCGGGGGTAAAGCCTAGATCTGAGTTAAGGCCCATGCGCAGGTTGTCTCCATCTAAGACATATCCATGCATGCCAAGGGCGTGTAAACGCTTTTCAACGGCGTTAGCAATGGTTGACTTACCAGAACCAGAAAGCCCAGTAAGCCAAATTACTTGAGCTTTTTGATTCTTTTGCACAGCTCGGGCGTTTTTATTTACCTCATATTTTTGCAGCACAACATTTTCACCCCGTCGTAGTGAGTGACGTATCATTCCCGCACCAACGGTTCTGAAGGTCAACCGATCTACCAAGATAAAGTTTCCAAATTCGCGAGATTGCGTATATGGCAAGAGGGTTAATGGTGCATCAGTTGCAATCTCAACGGAGCCAATTTCATTAACACCTAAGTTAGAGGCGGCATTTTGGCTGCCAGAGTTGACATCAATCTTGTGACGAATGCGAGTAACGGTTGCTGGCGTCTGGCTTGAACCTGCAATTAAAAGATAAGAACGGCTGTGGATCAGTGGGTCATCGTGAAGCCAAACAATCTCTGCATTGAAGCGATCTGAAGGGTGTAGCTCCTCTGATGCTGCCGCGATCAAATCACCACGTGTTGCATCAACCTCAGGCTCTAACAGCAATGTGACCGCATCTGAATCATGTGCGGTTTGGATCTCTTCCTTGTAGGTAATTATCTTGGCAATCTTTGCCGCCTGATTGCTTGGGAAGATCTTGACCTCATCACCCACCGTAAAGCTACCGCGATGAACTGTTCCAGATACTCCGCGGAAGTTATCGGCACGAGAGATGAGTTGAATTCGCATACGAGGCGAAGCATCTACAACCTCTGCTGGGCGCCACTCTTGGATTGACTCCAACAGCGTCTGGCCTTGATACCAGTTCATGTGGGTCGAGCCCTGTACAACATTGTCGCCAGCAAGTGCGCTTAGCGGAATAAACAAAACATCATCTAAGTGCATTCGGGTCAATGCGGTTTGTACATTTGCACGAATCTCTTCAAATACTGTCTGGCTGTAATCCATTGCATCTAACTTGTTAATCGCAACAATTACGCGGCTGATACCCATCAAAGAACAGATAGTTAAGTGACGCAAAGTCTGGGTACGAACACCCTTTGTAGCATCTACTAGAACTAAGGCAATATCTGCGCGAGAAGCAGCGACAGCCATATTGCGCGTGTACTGCTCATGTCCTGGTGCGTCAGAGATGATTAATCGCTTGCCATCCAACAATGACATCGAACGGTAAGCAACATCGATAGTAATTCCCTGCTCGCGCTCTGCTTCTAATCCATCAGTTAGCAAGCTGAAATCTATTTCACCGGCTGCAATTGTTGAACCACTGCGCCGAATATTTCGAGTTGAATCAATGGTGTCGTGCGGAATGCTGTCGGTTTCTACCAACAAACGGCCGATTAATGTGCTTTTTCCATCATCAACGCTGCCACAGGTAAGAAGTCTGATTATTGATCTCTCCATTAGAAGTAACCCTCAGTCTTCTTCTTCTCCATGGAGTCTTCACTTGCGCCATCAATTAATCGTGTTGCTCGCTCGCTGAGCTTGACTGAAAATACCTCTTCAACAATTTCTGTGATGCTCGTTGCCGATGATTCAACCGCTGCAGTAAGTGGGTAGCAACCAAGGGTTCTAAAGCGAACCTTCACCATTTCAGGTTTTTCGCCATCTAGCAATGGGTATCGCTCATCATCAACCATGATCAACTGGTCGCCTCGCTTAACCATTGGTCGCTCTTTGGCAAAGTACAGTGGATTTACTTCAATCTTTTCCTGAAGGATGTATCTCCAGATATCTAGTTCGGTCCAATCAGATAATGGAAAGACGCGCATTGTTTGACCTGGTGCTAAACGTGTGTTGTAGGTTCGCCACAACTCTGGACGTTGATTTCGAGGATCCCACTTATGGCCCTCATCGCGTACGCTAAAGATTCTTTCCTTTGCGCGGCTTTTTTCTTCATCGCGGCGAGATCCACCAATTGCAGCATCAAAGCTATGTTCATCAAGTGCTTGCCTTAATGCAACTGTTTTCATAATGCGTGTGTACTCAGAGATCCCGGTCGTAAATGGGTTTGCACCAGATGCGACTCCCTCTTTGTTTGTGTGCACAAAAAGTTTTGCACCAGCGTCTGCAACAACCATGTCTCTAAAGGAGATCATCTCCCTGAACTTCCAGGTTGTATCGATATGCAATAGAGGAAATGGAATTGGCGCTGGATAAAAAGCCTTCTTTGCCAGATGAAGCAAAACTGATGAATCTTTACCTATTGAGTACATCATCACAGGCTTACGGAAAGCTGCTGCGGTCTCTCTCAGGATTTCAATGGACTCAGATTCCAGGGCCTTTAATATCTTCTGATCCACACTCACCCCCACACATTAATAGGTGAAACCGTGAAAATGCTTTAAGAAATCAGTAAATCAGCCAACAGTTTCTCAACTCGACCCTTTATCTCATCGCGGATAACCCGCACCGATTCAATTCCTTGTCCTGCAGGGTCATCAAGTACCCAGTCCTCATAACGTTTTCCTGGGTAAAAGGGACAGACATCGCCACAACCCATGGTGATAACGGCATCAGATTCTTCAACCGCTTCAGTAGTCAAAACCTTTGGGGTGTTATTGGCGATGTCGATTCCAATTTCAGCCATTGCTTCTACTGCGATTGGATTAATTGAATCCTTAGGAGCGCTTCCGGCAGAAAGAACTTCTACCCGACCCTGCCCTAGCTCGCGCATGAAACCTGCAGCCATTTGAGAACGACCTGCGTTATGAACACATACAAAGAGAACGGTTGGCTTATTTGTCATGTGTCAGTACTTTCACTAGTCCTAGGCCGATTAAGGCTCCAAGAATTTGGGCGGCGATAAAGACAGGTGCGCTACTTGGCGCAATTCCGGCAAATGAATCGCTAAAGGTTCTACCGATAGTCACTGCAGGGTTTGCAAATGAGGTTGAGCTTGTGAAGAAGTAAGCACTTCCGATCCAGGCAGCAACGGCTGCAGGAATCACAGTTAAATTCTTTTGAACAATAAGTAGGTTGATAACCAGGATTAACCCTGCGGTGGCAACGATTTCTGCCAGATACAGGTTGCTTCCAGTGCGAACTTTTGTCGCCGTCTCGATAATTGCGTGATTAAACATTGCATTGGCAAGTAATGCTCCGGAGATCGCACCTAGAACTTGTGCAATCGTGTACTGAACGAATTGAAGTACTGAGCTTTTTCCTTGAATTAAATCAATAAGGGTTACAACTGGATTGAAGTGCGCGCCACTAACTGGCGCAAGAATCAAAATCAAGACCGCTAATCCAAAGACTGTAGCGATTGTGTTGATCAGCAGTTGCAGGCCAACATCCTTGGATAAATCGGTGGCCATGATTCCGGAGCCAACAACGATTGCGACCAAAAGAGTGGTGCCTAGGTACTCGGCGAGGAGCTTCTTCACAAGGAGAGGTTACTCATTGCTTGGTTAATAGACGGTGAACAAAGAGCCAACTGCCCCAACCAAAAAGCCCCACCAACCAATAGGTTGATGGGGCCTTTCCTAATTCACTTATGAAACAGCGATGATGTCTACAACGAAGATCAAAGTCTCATTAGGTCCAATAGGGCCTGAACCATTTGGACCATATCCCTTGTCCGCTGGAATTACCAAGAGACGACGTCCGCCAACCTTCGCACCTGGCAAACCTTCCTGCCATCCAGCAATAACACCAGATAGTGGGAATGTTGCTGGCTGTCCACCAGACCATGAAGATTCTATGAGCGCACCGTTTGACCATGTCATCAATGTGTAATGAACTGTAAGAGTTGAAGTTGGTAGAACTTCTGTTCCTGTTCCAACGATGATGTCCTGTGTTTGCAATGTTGCTGGTGCTGCACCTGTTGGAGGTGTAATTGTTGGAGCTTCTCCTGCATTACCTGTGACTGCTGGAAGTCCTGCTGCTGATCCTGACACTGTGTCATCTCCTCCGAGTGTTGTGAATGAAGCAAATCCAATTGCTAATACGGCAAGAACCGCAAATACTTTCAATAGGGTTTTCTTTGGCATGGTTCTCCTTGTTATTCGATCTCGCCGATTAATTTAAATTCTCCATCACCAATCTGGCCCTGTGAGCGGTAAAGCTCTAACTTGGCACGAGTATCGGCAATATCAAGGTTGCGCATGGTCAGTTGTCCAATGCGATCTACTGGGCCAAAAGCAGCGTTTTCTGTGCGCTCCATTGAAAGCTTTTCAGGGTGATAGCTAAGTCCTGGTCCTGTTGTATTAATGATTGAGTAATCATCTCCGCGACGCATGCGAATTGTTACTTCACCAGTAACTGCAGA
>JBDLUF010000093.1:0-4603 GCA_039805445.1 Actinomycetota bacterium
GCGATTCCTTAATCCTGAGCGTATCTCTATGCCTGATATCGACTTGGACTTTGATGAGCGCCGCCGCAGCGAAATGATCCGTTACGCCACTAATAAGTATGGTGAAGATCGCGTCGCACAGATCATTACCTACGGAACTATTAAATCAAAGCAAGCGATTAAGGATTCAACCCGAGTTCTTGGTTATCCATATGTTGTCGGAGAAAAGTTAACGAAGGCGCTTCCACCATCAGTTATGGGTAAGGATATTTCGCTCAGCGGAGTCTTTGATTCAAAGGATGATCGTTACGGAGAAGCGGGGGAGTTCCGTTCGCTATACAACTCAGATCCAGATTCAAAACGTGTTGTAGATACCGCTCGTGGCCTTGAAGGTTTGAAGCGTCAATGGGGTGTTCACGCAGCTGGTGTGATTCTTTCACGTGAACCGTTGTTGGATGTTATTCCGATTCATCGTCGTGAAGCAGATGGTGCAATTATTACCCAGTTTGATATGGGTGCGTGCGAAGCAACAGGATTGCTCAAGATGGACTTTTTGGGATTGCGAAATCTTTCTGTACTTGATGATGCTCTGCTCAACATCAAAGCTAACCAAGGAATAGATGTAGTCCTTGAAGATTTAACCTTGGATGATCCCAAGACATATGAACTCTTAAGTCGTGGAGATACCTTGGGTGTATTCCAGCTCGATGGTGGGCCAATGCGAGCATTGCTACGCAGCATGTCCCCAGATTCCTTTGAGGATATTTCAGCTGTTATCGCTTTGTATCGTCCAGGTCCAATGGGCGAGAACGCGCACAACAACTATGCAGATCGTAAAAATGGTCGCAAACCAGTTGAACCAATTCATCCTGAATTATCGGTACCGCTTAATGAGATCTTGGGCGATACCTATGGATTAATTGTGTATCAAGAGCAGGTTATGGCGATTGCGCAAAAGGTTGCAGGTTTTACACTTGGTCGCGCAGATCTTTTGCGTAAGGCGATGGGTAAGAAGAACAAGGACATCCTGGATAAAGAGTATGTTCCCTTCGAAGCTGGTATGAAGGAAAATGGTTTCTCAACCGCTGCAATTAAACGTTTATGGGAAGTTCTGATTCCCTTCTCTGATTACGCCTTTAACCGTGCACACTCGGCTGGATACGGCGTTGTCTCTTATTGGACCGCATACTTAAAGGCGAATTACCCCACTGAATACATGGCTGCGCTTTTAACCTCTGTTCGCGATGACAAGGATAAATCTGCGCTCTACCTATCTGAGTGCCGCCGCATGGGAATTAAAGTTTTGCCTCCCGATGTCAATGAGTCTGATGCCGAGTACACACCGCGCGGAGTCGATATTCGTTTCGGCTTAGCGGCGATTAGAAATGTTGGAGAAGGTGTTGTCGCATCGATTAAGAGCGCTCGTGATTCCAAGGGACGTTACACCTCATTTGGTGATTTCCTTGCAAAGGTAGATGCACAGGTGTGCAACAAGAAGACAATTGAATCGCTGATTAAGGCTGGAGCCTTTGGCTCTCTCGGTGCGACTCGTAAAGGTTTGATCGCTGTTCACCTCGAAGCAATTGATTCTGTAATCGAATCAAAGCGTGCAGAGGCGATTGGTCAATTTGATCTCTTTGGTGGAGAAGCGGTTACCGCAGTATCTGGATTAGATATCGAAGTTCCAACTGGCGAATGGGATAAAGCGATGTTGCTTTCTTATGAACGCGAGATGTTGGGTCTTTATGTTTCCGACCACCCATTACTTGGTGTTGAGCATGTCTTGCGAGCTAACACAGATATGTCGATCAGCGAACTATCTGATGATGGTGCACAACATGAATCAATTGTCACTATCGGTGGATTAATCACAAGTGTTACACGAAAGGTTTCTCGACAAGGTGCATCATGGGCGGTTGTAACCGTTGAAGATCTAGAAGGTGCGCTCGAAGTTCTGTTCTTTGCAAATACCTACAACCAGTACTCGATGTCATTAACTGAGGATCGAATCGTCACGATTCGTGGGCGCGTAGATCGTCGCGAAGATGCCCTGAGATTTACCGCACTCGAAATGTCTATGCCGGATATCAGTGCAGGACCAACGGGACCACTAGTAATTTCACTGCCAATTCAGCAATGCACACCACCTGTAGTAGATCGCATTAAAGAGATTTTGCGCTCACATCCCGGAAAGCGAGAGGTTCATCTGCAACTTCTCGATAATGGAAGCAGCACTGTGATGAAGGTAGATGCGTTGATTACATCATCACCAAGTTTGAGCGCAGATCTCAAATCAATTTTGGGGCCTAACTGCTTGGTTTAAATCAATAAGCAAGGGTTGCCCTCTTGCCGTTACAATTGCCCAATGATTCGTACCGTAGACCTGCGCGGACGATCCCTGTCTAAAGCTCAATACAACGCTGAACTTCCTCGTGCCACGCTCAATGTGGCAGAGGCGATGCTGCTGATCGAACCCATTCTGGAGAGAGTAAAGAATGGAAGCCAGGCAGATCTGATCGCTTTAGCGCAAGAATTTGATGGCGTTACACCAGCCAGTATTCGAGTTCCTCAAACCGCGCTAGATGAAGCGCTTTCACAATTAGATCCTGCAATTAGAACCGCATTAGAGCTATCTATTTCACGTATCACCAAGGTTCACAATGATCAGTTGCGCACTTCTACAACGACAACTGTTGTAGATGGCGGAACAGTTACCGAAAAATGGATTCCCGTAGATCGTGTTGGCCTCTATGTGCCAGGTGGTCGCGCGGTTTACCCAAGTAGTGTGATGATGAATGTCATTCCTGCACAGATCGCAAAGGTGCAATCAATTGCGGTTGCATCACCACCTCAAAAGGATTTTGGTGGCTTGCCACACCCAACGATTCTTGCAACCTGTGCTTTGCTGGGAATCACCGAGGTCTATGCGGTCGGGGGAGCGCAAGCGATTGCACTCTTTGCTTACGGCATGGAAGGTGTGTGCGAAAAGGCCGATCTTGTAACCGGTCCTGGAAATATTTATGTAGCTGCGGCAAAACGTGCACTGCGAGGAATTATCGGAATTGATTCTGAGGCAGGACCAACCGAAATCGCAGTTTTAGCTGACTCATCGGCAATCGCCGCCGATGTAGCTGCTGATTTGATTAGTCAGGCAGAGCACGATGTTATTGCTGCAGCTGTACTGGTAACTGATTCAGTTGAGTTAGCTCAAGCGGTTGAGGCTGAACTTAAGGTACGGGTTGCAGCAACGAAGCACGCAGATCGAATCAAGAGCGCGTTATCGGGCGTTCAATCTGCGATCGCATTAGTAGATGACATGAAGCAAGGATTAGATGTTGTTAACGCTTATGCAGCAGAACACTTAGAGATTCAAACAAAAAACTCTCGTAGTGATGCTGAAAAGATTCGCAACGCTGGAGCTGTCTTTATCGGACGATTCTCACCGGTTTCATTAGGTGATTACTCTGCAGGCTCAAATCACGTTCTTCCAACGGGTGGCTGCGCATGTCACTCAAGCGGGCTTTCAGTTCAAACCTTTCTTCGCGGATTGCACTTTATTGAGTATGGCCAAAAGGCATTTACCGAGATTGTTGACACCGTTGTGACCTTGGCAAATTCAGAGGATCTGCCAGCACATGGTGAAGCAATGACAGCACGCTTGGAGAATTTGTCATGAGTTGGCCAAGTTGGTTGCCTCTGCGCGAAACTCTTCGTCCACTGTCTGCTTATGGTGCACCGCAGGTTCCCGCTCAAGCCTCCTTAAATACAAATGAGAATCCTTATTCACCATCTCCAGCCCTACAAAAGGCGATCACCGATGCTGTTGCGAAAGTGGCAGCTGATTTAAATCGTTATCCAGATCGTGATGCAACAGTATTGCGCACCAAACTTGCTAATTACATTAACGAGAGAAGTGGTACCGGTTTCACTCTCGACAATATCTGGGCAGCTAATGGTTCCAATGAGATTATTCAATCGATTTTCTTAGCCTTTGCTCAAGGTCCAGTTCTAGGCTTTACCCCTTCATATTCAATGCACCCATTGATTGCAAAAACAACTGGTGCTCAGTGGATTGATGGAAAGCGAAACCCTGATTTCTCTCTCAACACCCAGGATGCCGTTGCAGAGATTATCAAGAACAAACCAACCCTTACCTTTATTACAACACCTAATAATCCAACTGGTGGTGCTGTCTCAATTGAAGCGATTCAACAGTTGGCCGATGCAGCACAATCTGTTGGGGGATTACTTGTAGTTGATGAGGCGTATGCAGAGTTTTCACAGGAGCTTTCTGCTGTAACTCTTATTTCAAAAAATCCACATGTAATCGTCATTCGCACTATGAGCAAGGCCTTTGCTTTTGCTGGAGCACGTGTTGGTTATCTTGTCAGTGATGTAGCAGTCAAAGATGCGATGATGATTGTTCGTTTGCCGTATCACCTCAGCGCTCTGACCCAAGCAGCAGCCCAAGTAGCTATCGATCACCGCACTGAATTATTAGGTGGAGTTTCAACCTTGATTGCTGCTCGAGCAGAGCTCGTCGATGCATTGCATCAGATGGGGCTACACACCGTTCCGAGCAGCGCGAATTTCATTCTCTTCACAGGTTTCAAGCAGGATGCGC
>JBDLUF010000094.1:0-4508 GCA_039805445.1 Actinomycetota bacterium
GCACTATCCATAATTGCCGCAGTACTTGTTCGACCTTGGCGGGTTGCCCGAGCGGCCAATGGGAGGGGACTGTAAATCCCCCGGCTCTGCCTTCGAAGGTTCAAATCCTTCACCCGCCACCAGTTCTTTTCCGCCTCTCATTTGCATTTCGACAACTCGCATACCGACCAATAACATTTGCAATGGTCACGAGTTCCAGCATCAAGCCCCGGCTAACTGGACGGCAACCCTCCACCGCGGCGGGGTGCTCCGGGTGAAGACCAGGCCGATAGACACCATCTTCGGCAAGCGTGGGTCTAACTAACTGCACTTAACCCGTTAGTTTGGTTAGTGATGATCCCCTGACACATTAGGAGATTACGTTGAAAAAGCGTTTCGGAATATTTTCAGCTGTTGTAATTGCAGCAGCTCTAACACTTTCAGGATGTTCATCATCAGATTCAGCAACATCTGAGGCGGCATCATGTGCAAAGGCAGATCTTGCAACAGTTACTGAAGGCAAGCTAACAATTGCAACAGGTGAGCCTGCTTACTACCCATGGATCATTGATGATGCACCAGAGACTGGAAATGGTTTTGAAGGTGCGGTTGCATACGCAGTTGCTAAGCAACTTGGATTTGATGCAGCAGATGTCACATGGGTTCGTACAACATTTGATTCAGCTGTAACACCAGGCGAGAAGAACTTTGACTTTAACTTGCAGCAGTTCTCAATTACAGAAGAGCGCAAGGCAGCGGTTGATTTCTCATCTCCTTACTACACAGCTCCACAAGCAATCGTTTCATTCAAGGGAAGCAAGATCGATGGAAAGACATCAATCGCAGACCTTAAGGGTGCAAAGCTTGGCGCAGCAGTTGGTACAACATCACTTGATGCAATTGAGAACCAGATTGGTGTAACACCACAGGTATTCAATGACAACGCAGCTGGTGTATCAGCACTAAAGAACAAGCAGATTGATGGTCTAGTAGTAGATCTACCAACTGCTTTCTACCTATCAGGAGTTGAAGTTCCTAACGGTCTAATCGTTGGACAGCTTCCATCAACTGGTTCAGGAGATCAGTTCGGTCTCTTGCTTTCAAAGGGAAGCAAGCTGACTTCATGTGTTTCAGGTGCGGTTGATGCAATCACTGCAGATGGCACATTGGCAGCAATTACAGATAAGTGGCTAGCAACTGATGCTGGCGCTCCTGTATTGAAGCCTTAATAGAGAATAAGAAGTAGAAGCGGTAGTTTGGCGGCCATGTCAGAGAAGCAAAGCTCTGCGTGGTCGCCAAGCTCACGTGAGATTCAACGCCGGAACTCTCGGCGCGCAATAAGCCGCAAGCAAGCAGGTATTGCTGCGGCTTCTTCCATTTTTGTTTTAGGAACTCTTCTTGTAATTCTTGTAACAAGCCCAGGTTGGGAAACAGTAAAAACAACCTTCTTTGATATCGAATACGGCAAAGAGGTTTTCCCAACGGTTATTAAGGGCCTTTGGATCAATCTGCAACTCACATTTATTGGGGGAGCAGCAATTGGCGTCATCGCATTAGGTCTTGCTTTATTGCGAACAACTAAGTCTCCTGCACTTACCCCATTTAGATTTCTAGCTACCGCTTACGTTGATATTTTCCGTGGCGCACCACTTATCTTGATCATTTTATTGGTTGGCTTTGGAGTTCCAGCTTTAGGTTTACGTGGAGTATCTAGCAATGTAATTTTCCTAGGAACAGTTGCAGTTGTACTTACTTATTCGGCATACGTTGCAGAAGTAATTCGAAGCGGAATCTTGTCGATTCACCCAAGTCAACGAGCAGCAGCAAGATCCCTAGGTTTAACCTCAGGACAGACCATGCGCTTTGTTGTACTTCCACAAGCGATTCGTCGAGTTGTTCCACCACTACTTAATGACTTTGTTTCGCTTCTGAAAGATACCGGCCTCGTTTCAATTCTGGGAGTTACAGATGCGGTACGTGCTGCGCAAATCAATGCCAGCCGTACCTTTAATTACACCCCTTATGTGGTGGCCGCAATCTTGTTCTTACTCATCACTATTCCAATGACCCGCTACACAGATAGAGCAATTAGACAGCGCACCAGTGCTCAGAACTCGGAAGGTTCAATCTGATGAGCAATGTCTTAGAGCTAGTAAATGTGCGTAAATCCTTTGGATCTGAACTTGTCTTGAAGGATCTTTCGCTATCTGTCCCAGAGCACACAGCAACGGTTTTGATCGGTGCATCTGGATCGGGTAAATCAACCTTGCTTCGTTGTATTAACTTGCTGGAATCAATTGATGATGGACAAATCTTTTTAGATGGCGAAGAGATCTCAGATCCACTGATAAATGTTGATGATGTACGACGCCGTTTAGGAATGGTTTTCCAGTCATTTAACCTTTTCCCACACAAGACGGTTCTGGAAAACATCACCCTTTCGCCGATCAAGGTTCATGGCAAGAGCAAAGATGAAGCGAACTCACATGCGATGCATCTTTTAAAGCGTTTTGATTTAGCTGACAAAGCAGATCAGTACCCAGATCGCCTCAGTGGAGGTCAACAGCAACGTGTTGCGATTATTAGATCTTTAGCAGTTAGCCCACGCTTGCTTCTTCTTGATGAGGTTACATCAGCGCTAGATCCTGTTTTGGTGAATGAAGTTCTCAGTGCAGTGCGTGATCTCAAGAGCGATGGAATGACGATGGTTCTGGCAACACACGAGATGGGTTTTGCTACTCAGGTTGCAGATGAGGTGTGTTTCCTTGAATCAGGAAACATTGTTGAGCGCGGAACAGCTGATCAGGTCTTGCATAATCCGCAGAATCCAAAGACTCAGGAGTTCTTAAAGCGGGTTCACCAAGCAGGCCGGTTGTAGTGAAGCAATTTCCACCAATTGCAATTCCACTACTTGCGTACGCAGCGGGTGATGCATTTGGTGTTTATTATGAATTCTTAGATGTTCCCGAAAAGAATGTTCCACAAGAGTTAAAGAGTAAAGATGGTTGGCCATTTGGCGGGGTCAGTGATGACACATTGCTCTCTGTTTTAACAATAATCTCTTTGAAAAAATCCACACCAGCAGAAGCAGCAGATGAGTTCTTGTCACAATTACGTAGTGCAGTTCCTCGATTGCGAGGTCTTGGGCCAACTACGCGCACAGCACTTGGATTAGAGGTCAAGCCAGGAGAACGTGGAATTATTGGAGAAACCAATGGCGCAATTATGCGAACAGCGTTATGTGGTCTTTACCTAGATGAGGATAGAGATGAGTGGATTAAGGCGTTGGTAGAGGTGACTCATAAATCACCAAAAGCTGTCCAATGTGCACAAATGGCTGCTGGATTATTTGCTGGTGAAGAGTTTCCTGATTACTCAGATTGGATGCCTCCAGCGGTTGGAATTTCACTAGATCCATTGGAGACTTTGCAAGCTGTTGTATGGGTTGTTAAAAGAGCTAAGAGTTGTGCAGATGCCTTTGCATTGGCGTGTTCCCTGGGTGGAGATACAGACACTGTTGCTGCGCTCTCAGGTGCACTATTTGCAGCAAAGTGGCCAGAGAAAGCAGATTTCTATTCAATTCCCTGGATCAAAGATGTGGCGTGGGATGAAGTTGAAGATGATCTAATGAATTGCTCAGATATGTTGGTGAAACGAAATGGCTAAAAGAGTCTGGGTTCAAGGACCTATTGCTATCGACACAGTTGTTTATCTGGAGAAATTTCCAACACCTGGAAGTTTTATGAACTCAACTAAAACTGTAGAAAGAACTGGTGGAACATCTGCCAATGTTGCTCTTGGCCTTTGTACGACGGGGGTAGAAACAAACTTTGTTGGTTACCTTGGTAACGATGACAATGGAAAAAAGTTACGTGAAGTATTAAATAAGAGTCAGATCAATTCCTCGATCATCACCGAAATTGATGGACCAACCTCACATGCACTTATTTTGGTAGATGACAAAGCGGAACGCACAATTATTTCAATGACAACACCCTACTTGCGTGAACTTCGCATGGACAATGTTCCATTTGCATCTCCAGATATTGTGGCCTTCATTCTGTGGCGTGAAGAGTTTCTTGGAGATTTACAACGCGCTGAAGAGTCCGGTTGCTTCACGGTGGTAGGCGCATCGGCTTTAGTCGATGCACAGGTTTCGCATGCACATCTGGTTCTCGGATCAGTTTCAGATATTCCAAGCGGCGTGAATCCTAAAGATCACTTAGATCGATTTGATGCAATTGTGTTGACCGATGGACTTAATGGCGCTCGATACTATTCACAGGGAGAAGAGCTGCACCAAACCGCATTTGATGTTCAAGCGGTGGATGTTACGGGTGCTGGAGACGCCTTTATTTGTGGGTATTTGACCGGCTTAGCTAATGGGCTTGAGGCTGCAAAGTGCCTATTGATTGCTGCTCAGTGGGCGGCATCTTCAGTTCAAGTTAACTCCTCGATTCCACCAGCCTTTGACATTGTTCGCAAGGAGTGGGGAATAGAATCAGCATTATGAGCGCATTTAATCAACG
>JBDLUF010000095.1:0-4183 GCA_039805445.1 Actinomycetota bacterium
CCACCATTGCAATCTTTCATAATCACGTTCTACGCATATCTTGCCCAACTCTTTGAGGAGAGCTAAGCCATAACCCTTGCCGCGGAATGCGGGATCTACATAAAGATCTTCAAGGTAAATACCTGGCTTACCGACCCATGTTGAGTAGTTGAGAAACCAGATTGAGATCCCAATTACTTCACCCTCATCTTCTGCAACATGGCAGTAAGCAACTGGGTTCTCGCCAAAGATTGTCTCTTCGATCTGTTCTAAGGTCGCTTTGGCCTCAAGGGGTGCTTTTTCATACTCGGCCAGGTCTTTTATGAGCTGAAGTATGCGTGGAGCATCCTCTTTACAAGCGTAACGAATCATCCCCTAAGTGTAAGGGTTTTTGTTGATGCTAGATAGTTTTGATTATCTGCCCTATTCTTTAGAAACTATGACAAACTCTCCTAAAGAACCTGAACTGGGATTACTTCGTACCGAACAAGTGGATTCTAAATTTCAGATGCTAGATGTAATGACCGTTTCCGAGTTATTGCAAGCCATGAATGAGAGTGATGCCGAAGTTCCAAAGGCTGTTAGTTTAGTTTTGCCAAGAATTGAAAAGGCAATTGATGGTGTCGTAGATCGAATGCTACAAGGTGGGCGCTTGATTTACATGGGCGCGGGAACATCTGGACGCCTTGGAGTTCTTGACGCAGCTGAATGTGGGCCAACCTTTTCTGTTTCGACGGATCAAGTTGTTGCATTTATTGCTGGCGGAGATAAAGCGCTTCGCAACCCGGTTGAAGGTGCAGAAGACAGACCAGAATTAGGTGAAGCAGATTTGAAAACCGCTAATCTTTCTCAATTAGACGTTGTCGTTGGAATCGCAGCAAGTGGAAGAACTCCTTATGTACTTGGTGGCCTTGCATATGCCAAGAGTATTGGTGCGCTCACAATTGCCATTACTTGTAATCCAGATTCAGAGGCTGGAAAAATTTCTGATCACGCACTTGATGTGGATTCGGGTCCTGAACTATTAGCAGGCTCAACTCGATTGAAGTCTGGCACCGCCCAGAAGATGATTCTGAACATGATCTCAACTATTTCTATGGTTCGCCTGGGTAAAACATTTGGAAACTTGATGGTTGACCTTCAGATTAGTAATGAAAAGCTACAGGACAGGGCGGTCCGAATTATTGAAAAGGCGACTGGAGCCTCAAAGCTGGAGTCAACAGAGGCCCTAAAGGCATCTGGTCATGAAGTAAAGGTCGCAATTTTGATGCTTCTCTTAAATATTGAGCCAGATGCCGCCCGCGAACGTTTGCATGCCTCATCAAACCGCATCCGAGAAGCATTAACTGGATTGTAATTATTAAGTTTTGTTACAAAGCCTTGATTTGGGCTGTTTTTTCACAACCACCTAATAAGTTTCGCCACCTTTGGTGCTTGACGAAGCAATGAAAAAACAGCATGCTTTTTCATGAGTGAGGCGAGGCTGTGAAAGAAATTTTCATGCTGCCAAGTCATATCGACTGGTGAATTCAAATTGAATTCACTTTTTGGAAGGAGCAAAGTAGTGATTAACAAAAAGAAATTTGCAATTGGAGGTTTAGTTGTCGCTCTGATGGCTGGAACTTTCGTTGCTACTCCAGCAAAGGCAGCAAGTTCTGAACTCGTTATTGGTTCTGTTTTAGATATCGATAAATTGGATCCACATACAGCTACAAACTTCGCGACAGTACGCGCACTTGGCTTGGTTTACTCAAGCCTTGTCGAAGTTGGTCCCGGAAATAAAATCAAAACTGGATTGGCAGCATCATGGTCATTCAACTCATCAGGAACACAATTGAGAATGAATCTACGTCAAGGTGTGAAATTCCATGACGGTTCAACATTTGATGCGACAGATGCAAAAGCTAGTCTTGAAAGAATTCTAGATACAAAGACTGGCGCAGCAGGACGTGCAAATCTCACAACCATCTCAAGCATTACTGCTTCGGGCCGTACACTGACAATCAATATGTCAGTTCCAAACGTACCGATTCTTGCTGCACTTGATGGCGTAAATATGGCAATGCTGTCAGCTGCTGACATTGCTGCCGGAAAAGTTGGTGGAAGCAATAAGCCAAATGGCACAGGTCCATACAAGTTTGTATCTTGGGAACCAACCCAATCTGTTAAGTTCACATCAAACCCAGATTACTGGATGGGTGCTCCAGAGATTTCAGATGTCACAATCCGTGTAATTCCAAACGAGTCATCGATTCTTTCAGCTATGAATGCTGGTTCAATCCAATTTGGAATCGTTACTGATCCACTTGTTGTAAAGCAGATCAATACACGTAATTTAAAGCTTTATAAGGTACCGGCATTGGCTTACTACGCACTGCAACTGAACAACAAGGTTGCACCATTCAATGATAAGAATGTTCGTCTCGCAGTCCAATGCTCAATTGATCGCCCAGAGATGATCAAAACCGCAATGCTCGGTGAAGGCGCAGTAACTGGCCCAATAACCAGCCCTGCTTACAAGTCGAATGCAAATGACCGCCCTTGCCCTAAGGTCGATATTGCCAAGGCTAAATCCTATCTTGCTGCAGCAGGAAAGCCTGGCGGAGTAACATTTAAAGCTCTTGTCACCAGCAATGGTTGGGCTACATCAGTTGCAATGGCGCAGAACCTCAAAGCACAGTTGGCTCGCGCCGGGATCACTATGGATCTTGATATCGTTGATCAAGCTACATATGTACCACGTTGGTTGGCAGCAGACTTCACCGCGACTCTTGCTAATAACGGTGGTCGCATTGATCCAGACACGATGTACACCCGTTACTTCACTTCAACAGGAAACTTAAACAAAGTTGCAACTTATTCATCTGCAACTCTCGATGCCAATTTCCTAAAGGGTAAGTCAAGTGGAAAGACTGCGGTTCGAACAGCAGCCTACAACGCAATTTCTCAAGAACTTGAGGACAATGCAGTGTGGGTATGGTTAGCAACTCCATACGAGTATCGAGTTGTTTCAAAGAACCTCAAGGGATTTGTTGCACTCGCAACAGGTTCATTGCTTCCACTTCGTTCAGCTTCACTCAACTAAACCATAACGAGGGCGGCGTGCGAGCGAGGGTTCGCGCGCCGCTCTAGTTTTTAGTAAAACAAAACTTGTTAGGGGATTATTAGATGTCGAGGGCAAAATCTGCCGGGATAGTGAGTCGTTTGCTCAGCGTCTTGACAACCTTGTTCGGGATTTCAGTTTTTATCTTTATAGTCTTAAGAGTTATTCCAGGTGACACCATTACAAGTTCCCTCGGAATTGAAACGGGTGTTCTGACAACCGATCAGATTGCAGATCTCAAACGTTATTACGGAATCGATAAACCCTTAATTTTGCAGTATTTTTCGTGGATGTCTTCATTCTTGCAAGGGGACTTAGGCTTTGCCTACTCCACTGGCGTTTCAGTTTTGGAATTAACAGCTTCTGCCCTTCCTGTAACGATTCAATTAGCCCTCTTTGGAACGATTTCTGGAGTGGTTATGGGCATTGCAATCGGAATGTTTAGCGCCAAGAAGCCAGGTAGCTTTCGAGACTTCGCAGGTCAACTCTTTGGACTATTGGCCTTAGCTATTCCAGGATTCGTTTTGAGTACCGCCATCGTCACCATCATGGCAAATAAATTTGGCTATTTCCCCAATGGATACGAATACATGACCCCATGGGAAGACCTAGGAATGAATTTGCAGCAGATGCTGTTTCCTTCGATAGTTCTGGGTATCGCAGTAGCGGCACCGGTTATGCGCACAACGCGTTCAGCTCTTCTTGAAACTGTAGATAAAGATTTTATTCGGACTGCAAATGGAAAAGGGCTTAAAGCGAGAACAGTTCAGTACCGACATGTGCTTCGAAACTCACTAATTCCGATCGTAACTATGACGGGAATTCAATTTGGATATCTTCTAGGTGGTGCAGTAATTGTAGAAAAGATATTTGCAATGCCTGGCATGGGACGTCAAATTCTAGATGCAATTAATAAGCGAGAATATGCAACTGTTCAAAGTAGCGTGATGATCTTTGCAATTTTGTTTGTAACGATAAATCTAATTACCGACCTCATCTACCGACGAATCGATCCGAGAATTAAATGAAAAATAGAAGTCAAGAAAAGTCTTGGATTCACTATTACTTAAAAAGTACAAGTGGAATTGTCGGTGCGGTAGT
>JBDLUF010000096.1:0-4063 GCA_039805445.1 Actinomycetota bacterium
ACCAGATACCCAAACCTCTTTGACCCGCCACGGTTGTAGACCCTCATTGTCGAGTAAATCTGTGAAAGCAAAAGGGTTACGTGCATCGGGATATACAGCTTGAATAGTTGCTTCGCCCGCTGCCAAATGATCTGGATGGCTGGCACCAATTCGATCCCAGTTACGTTCAGGACTTTGGCACACAATTCGATCCGGCTTTGAAATACGAATCTGTCGAACAATATCTTTGCGCAGTTCAATTGTTGGCTCAAGATGTCCATCAACATAATTCAAGAAAGTTATATCGGTGACGCCGATAGCTGCACCTGCGGCACGTTGTTCACGTTGGCGAATCGCTGGCATCTCTTCTTTAGTAAAGCCGGACTCTTCTCCACCTTGATCGCCATTTGTACAAAATACATACGCGACTTCAATTCCCTTTTTCACCCATTGAGCGATAGTTCCTGAAGCGCCAAAATCTGAATCATCAGGGTGGGCGTTGACGACCAAAACTCGCTTGATCTCGGTATCTGCGATCGGTTCCATGCATGAAGCCTAATAGACTCAGCGGTATGTCTGAAATCGATCCACTCATTGAGGGACTTAACCCTCAACAGGCGGAGGCGGTTACTCATGCCGGCGGCCCATTGTTGGTGGTTGCAGGTGCTGGCTCTGGAAAGACTCGAGTATTAACTCGTCGCATCGCATATTTAATGTCGCGCAGAAATGTCGCTCCCTATCAAATTCTGGCAATCACCTTCACCAATAAAGCTGCCGGAGAGATGAAGGAGCGGGTTGCCGAATTAGTTGGACCAATTGCAAAATCCATGTGGGTATCAACCTTTCACTCTGCCTGTGTACGCATCTTGCGCCAAGAGGCAACACGTTTGGGGTACAGCAACTCATTTAGCATTTATGACTCAGCAGACTCCAATCGATTGATAACCATTGTGGCAAAGGAGTTAAATCTCGATCCCAAGCGTTATCCCGCTCGTCAGTTCCAATCAATGATTTCTAATGCAAAAAATGAGTTACTAGGTCCACAGGATTATCTGAACGCGACGACTAATCAATTTGAACAAGTTGTAGCTGATGTTTACGCGGTCTACCAACAACGATTAATGCGTGCGAATGCGATGGATTTTGATGATTTGATTTTGAAAACGGTAGAAGTCTTGCAACGATTCCCTGAAGCAAAGGCTCGTTTTAGATCAAGGTTTCGCCATGTTCTAGTTGATGAGTACCAAGATACAAACCACGCTCAATACATCCTGGTTAAGGAGTTAGTAGGAAGCGATCTAGAGGGTCAGGCACCCGCTGAACTATGCGTCGTGGGAGATGCGGATCAATCTATTTATGGCTTCCGCGGTGCAACCATTCGAAACATTTTGCAGTTCGAGTTGGATTACCCCAACGCCCGAACGGTGCTGCTCGAACAGAATTATCGTTCAACGCAGAATATTCTGAACGCTGCCAACGCTGTCATTACCCAAAATGAGAGTCGCAAAGAAAAGAACTTGTGGTCTGATGCTGGTGCCGGAACTCCGCTGGTTGGGTATGTGGCGGAAAGCGAACATGATGAAGCAAACTTCATTGCTGATGAAATTAGATCACTGCAAAGAGAAGGTGTTTCTACACCTGGCGATACCGCCATCTTTTATCGAACAAATGCTCAATCTCGTGTTTTTGAAGAAGTCTTTATGCGCAGCGCTTTGCCCTACAAAGTTGTTGGTGGGCTTCGATTCTACGAACGCCGTGAAGTAAAAGATCTTTTGGCTTATTTGCGGGTTCTGGCAAATGCAGAGGATGAGATTTCTCTTCGCCGAATTATCAATGTCCCTAAGCGTGGCATTGGCGATACATCTTTAGATTATGTAGATCTTTATGCACGCGATAACAACATTTCTTTTTGGCAAGGTTTGCTTCGCTGCAGCGAGATTGGATCTGTTCCGGCTCGTGCGGCCCAAGCTATTAATGAATTTACTTCGATGATTAGCGCATTAAGTGTCTTAGTTGAGGCAAAGACCAAGCCATCTGTAATTGTAGAAGCTGCGCTTGAGCAATCTGGATTATTAAAAGAGCTTGCAGATAGCACCGATCCACAAGATGAGGTTCGTGTAGAAAACTTAAAGGAACTTGTTGCCGTATCAATGGAGTACGAGGAAAGACCCTTTGAAGAACTTGGTGAGGATGAAGAGATTTCACTTGCAGGCTTCTTAGAAAAGGTTTCCTTAGTTGCAGATGCTGATGAGATTCCAGAAGGTGAAGATCATGGGGGAGTTGTAACAATGATGACCCTGCACACCGCAAAGGGTTTGGAGTTTCCAACTGTTTTCTTAACCGGTATGGAGGATGGAATTTTTCCTCACTCACGTACCTTGGGAGAAAAGGATGAGATTGAAGAAGAACGTCGTCTGGCATATGTTGGTCTAACACGTGCACGTCAACGTCTCTATATCTCTCGTGCTGAATACAGATCTACATGGGGCGCACCTAATTACAATCCACCTTCTCGTTTTCTCGATGAGATTCCGGAAGAGGTTATTGAGTGGCGCAATCAATCACGAACATCTCTTTCTCCATCGCTGATTAAAAAGAGCAGAACTGTCACAACGCCTCCACCACGGGCCACCGGTAAGAAGAGCGTTGCAATGGAGCTTGCAGTTGGTGAGCGTGTGTCACATGACACATTTGGTTTAGGCACAGTTGTCTCAGTTGCAGGCGCAGGAGATAAGGCGGAGGCGACTATTAACTTCGGCCAATACGGCGAGAAGCGTTTGCTGCTGCGTTATGCACCCGTTGAGAAGCTCTAGGATTACCCTCATTAGCGCCTGAAGAATTGAACTGATTGGAAGCCCAGTGGATCTCTTTGAATACCAAGCTCGCGACATCTTTGAAAAGCACGGTGTACCTGTTTTGGCCGCAAGCGTTGCAACTACCGCCGATGAGGCAGAGAAAGCTGCAACAACTATTGGCGGAAAGGTTGTCGTAAAGGCACAGGTCAAAGTTGGTGGCCGCGGAAAGGCTGGCGGAGTAAAGCTAGCTGAGAACCCACAGGATGCTCGCGAAAAAGCTGGCGCAATTCTTGGAATGGATATTAAGGGTCACACTGTTCGCACAGTAATGATTGCAGCGGCTGCACCCATTGAATCTGAGTACTACTTAGCGATTTTGCTCGATCGTTCAAACCGCACATTTTTGGTGATGGCCTCAGTTTCAGGTGGAATGGATATTGAAGAGGTTGCACATACCGCTCCTGAAAAGCTGGCAAAGATTCCAGTATCTGCAGTCGATGGAATCTCACTTGCTAAGGCAAAAGAGATTGTTGCAGCTGCACAATTTCCAGCAGATGTTGCAGATCAAGTTGCCGATGTTCTTCTGAAGCTTTGGGATGTTTTCCAGGGCGAGGATGCAACCCTTGTTGAAGTTAACCCATTGGTTAAGACAAAGGATGGCAAGGTCATCGCACTCGATGGCAAGGTAACTCTTGATGACAACGCAGATTTCCGCCAACCAGATCATGAAGCACTTGTTGATCAGGCGGCAGAGAATCCGCTCGAGGCCGCTGCAAAGGAAAAGGGTCTTAATTACGTAAAGCTTGAAGGACAAGTTGGAATTATCGGAAACGGTGCTGGACTTGTTATGAGCACACTTGATGTCGTTGCATACGCAGGAGAAAAGCATGGTGGAGTTCGACCAGCTAACTTCCTCGATATTGGTGGTGGAGCATCGGCTCAAATCATGGCTGATGGTCTTTCAATCATTCTTGGTGACAAGGATGTAAAGAGCGTATTTGTAAATGTATTTGGTGGAATCACAGCATGTGATGCCGTTGCCAATGGAATCGTTCAAGCCCTTGAATTACTTGGGCCTAAGGCAACTAAGCCAATCGTGGTTCGCCTCGATGGAAACAATGTTGTTGAAGGACGAGCAATCTTGGCAAAGGCTGCGCACCCTCTGGTTGAGCAAGCAGACACTATGGATGGAGCAGCAAATCGCGCTGCAGAATTGGCGGCGAAGTAATGTCTATCTTTATCAATGATGCAAGCAAGGTAATTGTTCAGGGAATGACTGGTTCTGAAGG
>JBDLUF010000097.1:0-4063 GCA_039805445.1 Actinomycetota bacterium
TAAGCAAAAATCTCTGCTGCGTTCTTAAACATGCATCTCCCAATTTCACATGTGATGCGCAGACCCCTCATCATTGAGTTTCTAGCGCTTTTAGGTAGTTGAACCATAGGTCCAAGTGATGAAATCGGCATAACCCGCTTGTTAAATTCATGTTACGTCAGGCTGATATCGCCATTAGGCTTGCCATATGAGCATCGAATTCACCCGGGTTAGCCTGGGCAGACGAATGTCCGCCCTGATGGTCGATTGGCTCGCCTGCTACTTCATTGTCGCCGCATCAGCCGGTGGCATAGGCCAGATGGCATCCAATCGCTCATGGACGGTGTTGGCGCTTTTCTTCGCAGAGATCGCTACTTTGTCAGCGCTGCAAGGGGCTTCGTTGGGTCAAAGAGTCTTTGGCTTTAAGATCATTCGTTTTGCAGATGGGGGAGCGATTACCCCAGTTCAAGCCTTGATTCGTTCTGCTTTGTTGATCACAGTTGTTTTTGCCATCACCTTTGATGAAAATGGCAGAGGTCTACATGAGCGATTTAGCGGAACTGTATTAACGAGAGTAAAGAGAGTTGTTAAGTAATTAGCGAATCTTTGGAGCCCGAGTTGGCATTGGGCCCTTTGGAATTGGCATAGACATTCCACCGACCGCCTTCAAACGTGCCCGAACCTCGCGCATTTGATGTGGCGTTAACTTCTTAGGAAGTCGGCGGAGATGCTTTTGAAGTTTGCGAATAGGAATTCTGCCATCTTCATTTCCGACAAGAATTTCAGTTACTGGTACTCCAGGTGCAAATCGTTCCGTCTTCTTTCGCTCATCGGAGATCATCTGGCGAACAGCATTACTTCCCTCACCAGTTAAAACAATTCCGGCACGACCGACACTTCGGTGAACCATGTCCTGGTTGCGTGCAACCGCAACAGCTGGGGTGGTGGTCCAACCTTTGCGAATAGCCATCAAAACACTTGCGCCTGCACCCATCTGTCCTTCAATAGATGCGTAAGCCGCAGTTCCTGCTTGACGTGTGAAGAAGAAGAGAGTTACTAAAAGCGCAACTGGGAGAAAAACAAATCCAAAGTAAACCGGTTGTCCGACGGTAGCTCCGATGGCGATTCCAATACCCCAAGAGATTGCAAAAAAAGCGATCAGGGCAAGGCTAATCCAAGGCTTTACCTGCTTTGTAACTTTGTAAGCATCGCGGAAGGTTTGAAAGCGAGGCTTTTTGATCTTTGGTTCTTTAGCTTTTCTCTTAAACATATCGCTAGTTTAGTGGCGCAGGTGCTGTTCCACCAAGGCGAGCAGGAGCCCAACGTTGGCCCACATGGCTATCAGGGTAATCCTCTTGGACTTGGGCAAGCATGGTGATCATCACCTCTCGCAGGTGTCGTTCTGCCGCCTCAAGATCGACATCTTGCGGATAGGAGATCGCCTCACCGAATCTTACAAAGACTGGAGTTCTTCCTCTTTTAAAGTTGGGCTTAACGCCCTTGGTGTAGATACGTTGCCCACCCCAAACAATGGTTGGAATTACTGGTACCGAAGCACCTGATGCAAGCCGGATTGCACCTGATTTGAGACCCTTAATTTCAAAACTTGTCGAAATTGTTCCTTCCGGAAAAATTCCAATGATCTCGCCAGATTGAAGCGCTTTGAGCGCCTCAACAAATGATGCAGAACCATTACTTCTATCTACATTGATGTGATGCATTCCGCGCATCAAGGGACCAGCTAATTTGTTATCAAAGATCTCTTTCTTTGCCATAAATCTTACATAGCGCTTGGCTGGAAGTGCTGCCGTTCCTGCTAATGCAAAATCCAAATAACTGACATGGTTGATTGCAAGAATCGCTCCACCTTTGCGTGGAATATTCTCATCGCCCTGAAAATCAAACTGCAAACCCAGGTACTTCCAAAAACCTTTGACCAACCCAATTATCGGAGGGTAAACAAGTTCAGCCACGAGAAGAATTCTTTTCCAATTGCTTCTTTTCCATAGCTTGCTTGTACAAGCGGCCGGCACGATATGAAGATCGAACCAAAGGCCCACTCATTACACCCAAGAAGCCAACTTGCTCAGCCTCTTGCGCGAGTTCGACAAACTCTTCTGGCTTTACCCAACGTTCTACTGGGTGATGTTTATTGGTTGGACGTAGGTATTGAGTGATTGTGATTAAGTCACAGCCGGCATTATGCAGATCCACCAAAGCTTGAGAAATCTCCTCGCGAGTTTCACCGAGTCCAAGGATCAAATTGGATTTGGTGATCAAGCCAAAATCCTGTGCCATGCCAATGACTTTTAATGACTTTTCATAGGTAAATGCTGGGCGAATCTGCTTGAAAATGCGCGGCACTGTTTCTAGGTTATGAGCAAATACTTCTGGGCGGGTTTCAAAGATTGGATTGAGCAACTCAGCTTTTGCATTGAAATCTGGAGCAAGCATCTCAACACCCGTACCTGGATTGAGTTCATGTACGGCGCGTATTGTTTCGGCATACAACCAAGAGCCTTCATCCTCTAGATCATCTCTGGTAACTCCGGTGATAGTTGCATAGCGCAAACCCATAGATTTAACAGACTCAGCAACTTTGCGAGGCTCTTCACGATCGATTGGTAGTGGCTTACCGGTATCGATATTACAAAAATCGCATCGTCGAGTACAACGATCGCCACCAATTAAAAATGTTGCTTCCTTATCTTCCCAACACTCAAAGATGTTGGGGCATGCAGCCTCCTGGCAAACAGTATGCAGGCCTTCGCTTTTTACCAATGAACGTAAACGTGTGTACTCGGGACCCATATTTGCGCGGGTCTTAATCCATTCAGGCTTTCTTTCGATCGGAGTCTGGGCGTTTCGTGCCTCGATACGAAGCAGCTTGCGACCCTCTGGTGCCATAGTCATGCGCTCACCCTTTTCAGCGATTCAAAGATGTGTCGCTCAACAATCGGAGCGACCTCCTCAATTGTTATTGATCGTTTCAATTCCATTTCAAGTGAGGTTACTCCTGCATCGGTGATTCCGCAGGGGATAATTGAGCTAAAGGAGCTCAGATCTGGATTAACATTAAGTGCAAAGCCGTGCATAGTTACACCCTGCGCAACACGCACACCAATGGCAGCGATCTTGCGCTCTCCATCAATATCTCGAACCCACACACCTGAGCGACCATCGATCCGCTCAGTAGATAAACCTAAATCTGCACAGACTGAAATTAATCCAGCTTCGATCTCTCTCACAAAACCTACAAGCTCAGTGGGGTTGATCAATTTGACGATCGGATATCCGACTAACTGACCGGGCCCATGCCAGGTGATCCGGCCACCACGATCGACATCAATGACGGGTGTCCCATCACTTGGTTTTTCAGATTCTTGCGTCCTGCGACCGGCGGTAAAGACAGATGGGTGCTCCAGTAAAAGCAATGTGTTGGGACGTTTGCCATCTACAACTTCTTGATGAATAGCCTTTTGAGACTCCCAAGCTTTTTGGTAGTCAACCAGCCCATGACGCGAGAGCGCGATCGCTGAGTCTGAAGGGCTTTCCAATAGTGGCACAGCCATAGCCTAAAGGTAGGCTTGCCCCCTTACCAATTACAGGCCAGCAGGCCTAGTTGAGGCCCACAAAGCCGATACAAAACTGAAGGGTTTGACTCCATTGTCTACAACATCGATGAAAAAGAGCCGTCGTCCACTTGTCTATGCATTACTGGTGATCTTTATGTGGTTTGGTGCAAGCGGCGTCTTAGGGCCTCTTTTTGGCCAGCTGTCGACCGTTCAGGAAAATGACAACTCCGCCTTTCTTCCCGACAGCGCCGAGTCAACACAAGCGGCCAAGATCATCGCCACTTTCAACCAGGATGCCAATCAAACTCTGCCAGCTTTGATCCTTTATCTAGGTGATGTAGATCCAGACAAGATTGCAGCGCTTAACGCCCATCTTGCAAAACTGGGGAGCAAAAAAATTGGTGACACCGATGTAACAGTTTCTAAATACCTTACCGAAGGTGAGCGCATTTTTGCCTTCCCTTCTGAAGATGGAAAAGCTTTGTTAGTAAATATGCCATTTAAATCTG
>JBDLUF010000098.1:0-3839 GCA_039805445.1 Actinomycetota bacterium
CATTACCTGACCGATTACTGAGCGAACAACTTGTTGCGTTTCGCCACGTCCCTTACACACTAAACACATTTCAGGGTGATCGCCATCTTGGCAACCGGTACCTGTGCACTTTGGACAAACAACCGCTGAATCAACTGTTATCTCACGCTCTGTTCCAAAGCAGGCTTCATTGAGATCTACTTGAATTCGAATAAGTGAATCTTGTCCTGCACGTGTGCGAGGTCGAGGTCCGCGTGATCCGCCACCACCAAAGAATGCATCCATGATGTCGCTGAATCCGCCACCAAAGTTTGCTCCGCCAAATCCCCCACCAAAGCCACTGCCACCCATGTCATAGCTCTGACGCTTTTGGGGATCGCTCAAAACATCGTACGCCTCAGTTACTTCCTTAAACTTTTCCTGCGCATGGGGATCAGGGTTCACATCTGGGTGCAGTTCACGCGCTAATTTGCGATACGCCTTTTTAATCTCATCAGCCGTTGCACCTTTAGTTACACCTAAAGATTCGTAATGATCTGCCACTTATGCACCCTCAATTAAGAATCGTCCAACATAGCGAGCAACCGCATCAACCGCTGCAATTGATCCCGCGTAATCCATACGTGTCGGCCCTAGTACTCCAACCGCTCCCAGTTGGGCTGAGTTGGCCCCATAGCCAACAGATACTAAAGATGTGGTTTGCAGATTAGTTTCAATTTGCTCACGGCCAATGCGAACATGCACAGTTGAGTTTGCCTCATCTAGCAGGCGCATTAAAACTACTTGCTCTTCAAGAGCTTCAAGAATTGGAGAAAGAGTAAGGCCAAGATCTTCGCCAGAACGTGCCAGGTTGGCGGTTCCTGAAATCGCCATCTTTTCACTGCCAGTGCTTTCTCCAATAATTGGATAGGTAATTACAGCAACCTGCTTTGTAATATCTGCCAACAACTTTGCAGATCTGCGCATTAACTGCTCAAGATTATTTGCTTCATCCAAGAATGTTTCAATCGCTCGACGTTCAGCTGGAGACAATGGCTTGACCGTTGCTAACTTATCTACGAAAACTCGGTAACCAAGATCGGTTGGGATACGTCCGGCACTTGTGTGAGGCTGAGTAATTAAACCTTCATCTTCAAGAACAGCCATCTCATTGCGAATCGTCGCAGGAGAAATCCCAAGTCCATGGCGTTCTGCGATCGCCTTTGAACCGACAGGTTCTTGGGTCGCAACGTACTCATCGACAATTGCGCGGAGGATTTCGAGACGACGTGATGACATTTGCGCTAAGGGTACTAGATAGTTATTTCTCGCACGATTCGATCTGCGATCAGACGGCCCGCAGGGCTCAAGATCACACGATCGTCCTGTAATTGAACAAAACCATTCTCACGGTAGACCGCTAAGACCTCTAATTGATGGGGCTCTAATAGCTCAATCAGTAATCCATCGCGCATGCGAATGCCAAGCAGAATTGACTCATCTTTAATCTGTTCTGCAGTCAGTTGTTCGCTATCCAATACCGGTGTTTCACCAGCAAAAACCTTTTGTTTGTAGGTTGTTGGGTGTTTCACATTCCAGAAACGCTTCGCATCAATATGCGAATGCGCACCAGGTCCTAACCCCCACCAATTCTTGTTCTCCCAATAAGCAATGTTGTGACGACATTGATGTCCCGGCTTTGACCAGTTTGATAACTCATACCAAGTAAGCCCTTTTTCTTCACACATCTGATCTGCCAACAAATACATATCAGCCATCAGATCATCGTTGGGCATTGTTAAATCTCCCCGCTTAATCTGTGCGGCCAACTTAGTTCCGGTTTCAACGATTAACGCATAAGCGCTGATGTGATCGATATCCAAAGTAAGTGCGTTTTCAACTGTCTCGCGCCAATCCTCCAGACTCTCCCCCGGTGTTCCGTAGATCAAATCAACACTGATGGATTTAAAGCCGGCAGCACGCGCCATAGTGATCGCTTTTTCAACATTAGCTGGATTGTGTGTGCGATCGAGCGCTGCTAACACATGCGGCTTTGCAGATTGCATACCAAATGAGATTCGATTAAATCCAACCTGTAGGTACTCCGCTAACTTTTCTGCAGTTACTGAATCCGGGTTGGCCTCTAAAGTAACTTCGCAATCGGCGGTTAAACCATTGCGCGCTTTGATAGCTGCGATTACCCGACCTAAATCATGAGCTGGCAAAAGCGAAGGTGTTCCGCCACCGAAGAAGATTGTTGGTACTGGATCAGTCGGTGCAGCCTCTAACTCGCGCAGCACCGCATCGATGTAATCATTGCTAACGATCTCAAGGGTTGCACCATCTTGTAGCTCTGATGGTGTGTAGGTATTGAAGTCGCAGTAGCCGCACCGCTTGATGCAGTACGGGATATGGACATAAAAGGAGAGCATTATTGCCCCGCTTTGCGAGCAGCCTTTACCTTTTCAATATCGGCATCGGTTGCAAGGGCTGCAACGAAGGCTTCTTGTGGAACTTCAACACGACCCACCATCTTCATGCGCTTCTTACCCTCTTTTTGCTTCTCCAAAAGCTTTCGCTTACGTGAAATATCTCCACCGTAACACTTAGCTAAAACATCCTTACGGATCGCGCGAATACTTTCGCGAGCAATAATGCGAGCACCGATCGCTGCCTGAATAGGAACCTCAAACTGTTGGCGAGGAATGAGTTCGCGAAGTTTTCCGGTCATCATGACGCCATATGCGTACGCCTTATCGCGGTGAACAATTGCGCTAAATGCATCAACCGCTTCACCCTGCAACAAGATATCGACCTTTACCAAGTTACCCTCGGCATCGCCCTTTTCTTCGTAATCCAAAGATGCATAACCCTTTGTACGGCTCTTGAGCTGATCAAAGAAGTCGAAAACGATTTCAGCAAGCGGTAGGTCATATCGGATCTCTACGCGATCTTCTGAGATGTAATCCATACCGAGCAAGATTCCGCGGCGATCCTGGCACAGCTCCATGATAGTTCCGATGAACTCAGCTGGTGCAAGGATTGTTGATTTAACAATTGGCTCGAAGACCGCTGCAACCTTTCCATCTGGAAACTCTGATGGATTGGTAACACGTACCTCTTTGCCATCATCCATCGTTACGTTGTACACAACGTTTGGTGCTGTGGAAATAAGGTTGAGTTTGTGTTCGCGCTCTAGACGCTCGCGAACGATCTCCATATGAAGCAGACCTAAGAATCCGCAGCGGAAGCCGAAGCCAAGTGCGGCCGAGCTTTCTGGTTCATAAACAAGTGCAGCATCGTTGAGCTGTAACTTATCCAGCGCTTCACGAAGAATTGGAAAATCAGCACCATCTAATGGGAACAAACCAGAAAACACCATTGGTTTTGGATCTTTGTAACCAGAAAGTGCTGACTTAGTTGGGTTGTTATAGGTAGTAATTGTGTCGCCCACACGTGATTGGCGAACATCCTTCACACCTGTAATTAAGTAGCCTACTTCGCCTACTCCAAGCCCCTTTGATGCGATTGGTTCTGGAGAAATAACTCCGACCTCTAGGGCTTCATGGCGGACACCAGTTGAAAACATCTGAATCTGTTCACGTGGAGATAAATGTCCATCAACTACACGCACATAAGTAACTACGCCACGGTATGAGTCATAGACTGAGTCAAAGATAAGTGCACGTGCAGGAGCGTTTGCATCCCCGACTGGTGCCGGAATCTGAGCAACAATCTGATCAAGTAGTTCTGCAACGCCATCGCCGGTTTTTCCAGATACGCGTAGGCAATCTTCAGGTTGGCAACCGATCAACTTTGCAAGCTCTGCAGCAAACTTTTCAGGTTGTGCGTTAGGCAAATCGATCTTATTGAGAACGGGA
>JBDLUF010000099.1:0-3821 GCA_039805445.1 Actinomycetota bacterium
ATCAAAGTGTGGTCCCAAATTGATTGAGTGAAGCAAATAAAAAGCTGTATGAACACCGTGCAATGCACGTTGTAAATCTTCAAAGTTTTCAGCGCTGCCTTCGCAGATATCAACCTGTGTTGCCCAAGGTTGACCCATGATCTTGTTTTTATCGCGCACCAAAATGCGAACATCTTCTTTGTCATCTACAAAAGCACGCACCAAGCGACCGCCTACATAGCCAGAAGCCCCTGTAACCAGGAACTTACGGTGTCTAATGTGCGGGTTCATGCTGTGAAGCCTAGACTTAACCCATGCAAAAGACACCTCAGAAGCCTCGTGTAGTAATTCTGGGCGCCGGTTTCGGCGGTCTTACAGCGGCTCGTGCCATGGTCGATGATGCTGAAGTGACCTTGGTTGATCGCCACAATTTTCAAACCTTTTTGCCTTTGTTGTATCAGGTATCAACCGCAGGGTTAGCGGCAGATCACGTTGCCCACCCAATCCGTGGTGCTTTGCGCAAAACCGGAATTCAATTTCGAATGGGTTCACCGATTTCAGTTGATCACAAGAATAAAACTATTAAATTAGATAGCAGCGAGGTTCTTGAGTTTGATTACCTCGTTGTTGCATTGGGATCAGCTACTGCAGATTTTGGTGTTCCGGGAGTAACTGAACATGCACTTGGAATGAAGAGTGTTAATGAAGCGCTAACCATTCGTGCCGAAGTTTTACGTCGCTTTGAAGATCTGTGCCGCTTTGAAGATGACACTATCTTTACGATTTCAGTTGTAGGCGGCGGACCAACAGGTGTCGAGATGGCTGGCGCATTTGCAGAGCTGGTGCGTGGTCCACTCAAACATGATCAGGCACATGCAGCTGCACATATCAAAATTAATTTAATTGAGGCCGGACCTCGAATCCTGCCAATGTTCTCTGAAAAGCTTTCAGCGCACGGCAAAAAGGATCTAGAAAAACTAGGTGTAACGGTTTTGGTAAACACCGCGGTAAAGGAGATAGGACCGCGCAAAATTGAGATCAAAGATGGTCGCTCGATTCCATCTGAGGTAACTATTTGGGCCGCTGGTGTACAAGGCGAACCAGCAGGTGCGTTGTTAAACCTTCCCTTAGTAAATACCCGCATCGATGTTGATCAAACATTGCAGGTAAAGCATTACCCACACATCTTTGCAATTGGAGATATCGCTGGCCTGGTTGGAGCAAATGGCCGTATGTTGCCAATGGTTGCACCTGTTGCAATGCAACAAGGTCGTCACATTGCAAAGCAGATCAAGCGATTGTCTAAGGGTGAAGCTTTAAAGCCATTTAAGTACATCGATAAGGGATCAATGGCGACTATCGGTCGTCACAAAGCAATTGTTGAAGTAAAGAAGCTGCGCCTTGTAGGAATTCCTGCTTGGTATGCCTGGTTGTGGCTGCACCTGTTTTATCTATTAGGTGGCCGTAACAAGATTGGCACCATGGCAGATTGGACCTGGAACTACTTAACCTTTGATCGCGGCAATCGTCACATCATGGACTCTTTGTAATGCCAGAGTATTTAAAGGTCGATGGCCATGATGTGTATTGCTACGAATGGGATAACGATGGCGAAGCGGTTGTCTTGCTGCATGGTGGTTTAAGTAAAACCGCTAGTTGGGATTACCTACTTGTTCCTGCACTTGAAGATGATTTTCATGTCTTTGCTTACGATCGCACCGCACATGGTTTTACCGCAGATCGCGCCGGAAGCCTGCACTTTGAGTACCAAACCCGCGAGGCGATTGCCTACCTTGAAACCATCGTTAAGGAGCCTGCACATTTAATCGGGTACTCCGACGGTGCTGTCATCGCTTTACAGGTTGCGATTCAGCGCCCAGATTTAGTGAAATCAGTTATTTCTATTGGTGGGAACTTTCATCATTCAGGTGTTGATTACGAAATGGGCGAACCATCAGTTTCCGAAGAGGATTTAGCTGAATACACACTGGTTTCTCCTGATGCACCACATACCTTGCTGGAAAAGGTAACTCGCATGTTCAAGGTGTGGGCGACAGAGCCAGATATTTCAAAAGATCAGTTGGCTCAAATTCAATGCCCAGTACTGGTTGTTTCAGGTGATGATGACATGATAACTTTGGAACATACTCAAGAGTTGTATCAGGCTTTACCTTTAGGTCAGCTGGCGGTTCTTCCGGGTACATCCCACGCATTGGTGAAGGAAAAGCCAGATCTATTTATTGCGATCATGATGCAGTTCTTAGAGGATTTGAATTACCCCGAAACTATGGTGCCAAACCGCAGAGTAAATCCGATTAGCAATCAACCGGAGTAATTTTTCCTGTCGTAACATCGTAAATGGCTCCGCCAACAACAACATCCTTGTTCAAAAATGGAAATGCACGGATTCTGCTGACATCTAGTGCAAGCGCCTTTTCTTGATCCTTAACAGTTCTAAATTCAAGGCTGCGAGTATCAACACCAAACTCGTTTTGGATATGTTCGTGGATATCAGCCTCTTCAGCAGATGCCATTCGGCAGTTGGTGTGAGGCATTACAAGAATCTTCTTGACGCCTAACAAATATGTAGCAAGTACAAGAGTTCTCAAAACATCCTCTGTGACACGAGCACCCGCGTTACGTAAAATCTTTGCATCGCCTGATTGCATGCCCATGATTGATAAGGGATTAATGCGTGAATCCATGCAGGTAACAATCGCTAAACCTTTTTGCGCGATTCCTGTTAGGCCTGAGTACTTGAAGCTTTTGATGTATTCATCATTGGCAGCAAGTTCGGCGGCAAATGAATCATGAGGAAAAGAGTTGTTGTTCATCTTTACTCCCCTCGTAGAAAGGTAGTACTGGAGCCCCCCGTCAGGATTGAACTGACGACCTGCGCATTACAAGTGCGCTGCTCTACCACTGAGCTAGAGAGGCCTGCTCCTCGAGTTACCCCGAGTACAGCAGGGGCAATTATGGCAGTCATGGCCCAAATCGCAAAAACAAGAGATCCTTTCGCTAAATCAGGGCTTAATGAGAGACTTCCCCACGTGATTAACAACTATTGGATGAGCCCAGAGACCACCTCAATTAACCGTTTGCCGATGCTCAATATTGAGCACTTCGAGCAGATCTCCTTGGATGGCACCTGGCGTTTCCAGTTGTTACATAAGCCAACTGAGAAGTTAGGCAAGCGTTGGGCATCAATCCCAGTTCCGGGTTTGTGGACGATGCAGGAAACTTCTGATGTATTTTTCGATAAGCCGATTTATACAAATGTGCAGATGCCATTTAGTGAGCAACCTCCCTTTGTTCCAGAGGAAAATCCAACTGGCGTATACGAGCGAGATTTTGATCTTCCAAAGAGCTGGTCGGGCAAGCGCGTAGTTTTACAGGTAGGTGGATATGAATCTGTTGCTTTGATCTACATCAATGGTGTTGAAGTAGGACTGACTAAGGATTCGCGATTGGCAGCAGAGTTTGATGTCACTAGGTTTGTAAAGAGCGGTAACAACGTTGTTCGAATCGATGTGACCAAATGGTCTGATGCAACATACATTGAGGACCAAGATCAATGGTGGCATGGTGGAATCACACGTTCTGTAAAGTTGTATGCAACCAACAAGGTTTTCATTGAAAAGTTTGCGGCTATTGCTGGATTAGAGAAAGATCTGACAACTGGAACATTAGATGTTCGTGCAAAGATCTCATCAATTGATAAAGAATCAACTGATGGATATTCCTTGCACATGAGTATCCGTGAATTACCTAAGCAAAAGAGCGCGGTACTTTCTCAAACCCTTAAGAGTTTTGTGCCACCTATCTGGACGGAAACACCAGAA
>JBDLUF010000100.1:0-3690 GCA_039805445.1 Actinomycetota bacterium
TTGTTCGCTACCGATTCGAACATTGATGGTTGAGTTGGCCTCATTTAACAGCTTCATCAAAACAACTTGCTCTTCAAGGGCTTCAAGAATCGGTGAAAGGGTTAAACCTAAATCTTCAGCAGAACGTGCCAAATTAGCTGTTCCTGAAATCGCCATCTTGTCGCGGCTGTGTTGTTCTCCCAATATTGGATAAGTGACGACAGCAACCTGTTTGGTGATATCTGCCAACAACTTTGCAGATTTTCTTAATAGCTCTTCTAGATCACTGGATCCTTCAAGAAAGGTTTCGATCGCACGGCGTTCGGCTGATGACAGTGGCTTTACCGTTGCGAGCTTATCGACGAAAACTCGATAGCCACGATCTGTAGGAATACGTCCTGCGCTCGTGTGTGGTTGGGTGATCAACCCTTCATCTTCAAGGACTGCCATCTCATTTCGAATTGTGGCAGGTGAGATGCCAAGCCCATGGCGTTCTGCGATCGCCTTAGAACCGACAGGCTCTTGGGTCGCAACGTACTCATCGACAATTGCGCGCAGGATCTCGAGACGACGTGATGACATTTGTGCCTAGGGTACTAGATTGTTATTTCTCGCACGATTCGATCTGCAATCAGACGGCCCGCTGGGCTCAAAATGATGCGATCTTCCTGCAGCTGAACAAAACCATTCTCGCGATAGACCGCTAAAACCTCTAGCTGATGGGGTTCTAGAAGCTCGATCTGTAAACCATCGCGCATCCGTATTCCAAGCAAAATTGACTCATCTTTAATCTGTTCGGCGGTTAATTGTTCGCTGTCTAGAATTGGAGTTTCTCCTGCAAAAAGCTTTTGCTTATAAGTCGTTGGGTGCTTCACATTCCAAAAACGCTTTGCATCAACATGTGAATGCGCACCAGGCCCTAACCCCCACCAATTCTTGTTCTCCCAGTATGCGATGTTGTGACGGCATTGGTGTCCAGGCTTAGACCAGTTTGATAGCTCATACCAAGATAAGCCCTTGGCTTCGCACATCTGATCGACCATCAAATACATATCCGCCATCAAATCATCATTAGGCATCGTTAACTCACCGCGCTTGATCTGAGCTGCAAGCTTTGTTCCAGTCTCAACAATCAATGCGTATGCGCTGATGTGATCAATATCCAATGACAAGGCGCTTTCAACGGTTTCGCGCCAATCTTCTAAAGATTCACCAGGTGTTCCGTAGATCAGATCAACGCTAATTGATTTAAATCCCGCTGCTCTTGCCATGGTGATTGCTTTTTCAACATTTGCTGGATTGTGGGTGCGATCAAGCGCATCAAGCACATGCGGCTTTGCCGATTGCATTCCAAAGGAGATGCGGTTGAAACCAACAGCTAGATAGTGGGCAAGCTTTTCTGCTGATACTGAATCAGGGTTGGCCTCTAAGGTGATTTCGCAATCTGGGGTTAAACCATTGCGAGCCTTTATCGCTGTGATGACTCGACCTAGATCCTCTGCGGGAAGCAGTGATGGGGTTCCGCCACCAAAGAAGATTGTTGGAACAACTTCGGTGGGAGCTGCTTCTAGTTCACGTAAAACCGCATCGATGTAATCATTACTAACGATTTCTAGGGTTGCGCCATCTTGCAGTTCGCTGGGTGTGTAGGTATTGAAATCACAGTAACCGCATCGCTTAATGCAGTACGGAATATGTACATAAAAGGAGAGCGTCATTGCCCTGCTTTACGCGCAGCCTTAATCTGTTCGATATCGGCATCTGTAGCAAGAGCGGCAACAAAGGCCTCCTGTGGAACTTCAACACGTCCCACCATCTTCATGCGCTTCTTACCCTCTTTTTGCTTTTCCAAAAGCTTACGTTTACGAGAAATATCTCCACCGTAACACTTAGCCAAAACATCCTTGCGGATTGCGCGAATACTTTCGCGGGCGATGATTCGAGCACCGATTGCAGCCTGAATCGGAACCTCAAACTGTTGACGAGGGATTAGTTCGCGAAGTTTTCCGGTCATCATTACGCCATACGCGTACGCCTTGTCGCGGTGAACAATTGCGCTAAATGCATCAACCGCTTCACCCTGTAACAAGATATCGACCTTTACCAAGTTACCCTCGGCATCGCCCTTTTCTTCGTAATCCAAAGATGCATAACCTTTAGTGCGGCTTTTCAGCTGATCAAAGAAGTCAAAGACAATTTCAGCTAGCGGCAGGTCATAACGAATCTCTACTCGATCTTCAGAGATGTAATCCATGCCAAGCAATGTGCCGCGACGATCTTGGCATAGCTCCATGATTGTTCCGATGAACTCTGAAGGTGCAAGAATCGTCGACTTAACAATCGGCTCAAAAACTGCTGCAACCTTTCCATCTGGGAACTCTGATGGATTGGTAACCCGGACCTTTTTTCCATCCTCCATAGTGACGTTATATACAACGTTAGGGGCTGTAGAAATAAGGTTAAGTTTGTGTTCACGCTCTAAACGCTCGCGCACAATCTCCATGTGCAGCAGACCCAAGAAGCCACAGCGGAATCCAAAACCAAGTGCTGCCGAGCTTTCTGGTTCGTAGACAAGGGCGGCATCGTTAAGCTGTAATTTATCTAGCGCCTCACGAAGGATTGGAAAATCAGCACCATCGAGCGGGAACAAACCTGAGAAAACCATTGGCTTTGGATCTTTGTAACCAGACAAAGCCTCTTTAGTTGGGTTGTTGTAGGTCGTAACTGTGTCACCTACACGTGATTGACGAACATCCTTCACGCCAGTGATTAAGTAACCTACCTCGCCTACTCCAAGCCCCTTTGATGCGATTGGTTCAGGAGAAATAACACCGACTTCTAGTGCTTCGTGACGTACACCAGTTGAAAACATCTGAATTTGTTCACGTGGCGACAAGTGTCCATCGACGACGCGAACGTATGTGACAACACCGCGGTAAGAGTCGTACACAGAGTCAAAGATCAGCGCACGTGCGGGAGCGTTTGCATCACCAACTGGTGCAGGGATTTGAGCAACGATCTGGTCTAACAACTCTGCAACGCCATCGCCTGTTTTCCCAGATACACGTAAGCAATCTTCTGGTTGGCAACCGATTAGCTTTGCAAGCTCTGCTGCAAACTTTTCGGGTTGTGCATTTGGCAAATCGATCTTATTGAGAACGGGAATAATTGTTAGATTGTTTTCCATGGCAAGGTAAAGGTTTGCAAGGGTTTGCGCTTCAATTCCTTGAGCACAGTCAACAAGCAAAACTGCGCCTTCACATGCTGCAAGCGAGCGCGATACTTCGTAGGTAAAGTCAACGTGTCCAGGTGTATCGATCATGTTCAGGATGTACTCCTGACCATCAATTGATGAACGCCATGGCAGACGAACCGCCTGCGATTTAATTGTGATTCCGCGTTCGCGTTCGATATCCATGCGATCTAGATACTGCGCGCGCATATTGCGAGCCTCTACAACCTCGGTAATACCCAACATACGATCGGCAAGGGTTGATTTACCGTGATCAATGTGGGCAATGATGCAGAAGTTACGAATCTGCGCCGGATTGGTTGCTGCTGGTTGTGGCGCCTTAGCAAGTGAAATTGCAGGCATGAACCTAGCCTCGCTTTAAATTAGTAAGAGGATTAACGTGCGCCGGCTTTGGCAGCTGCCTTAGCCATTGAAGACTTCTTGTTTGCTGCTGAGTTCTTGTGAAGGACACCCTTTTG
>JBDLUF010000101.1:0-3577 GCA_039805445.1 Actinomycetota bacterium
TCTAAACGATCATGAAGATCTGCTACCTCTTCGGCCAAGGACTTCATTTGGGTGTGACGGCTGATGGCAATTTCTATTGCGGGCATTAAATCGCCGATGGTGAAAGGCTTGACGACATAGGCCATAACACCTGCATCACGTGCTCGATCAACCAACTCTTTTTGTGAATACGCGGTCAGCATCAAAACTGGTGCGATTTCAATGATTTTTTCAGCGGCGGAGATTCCATCTAGAACTGGCATCTTTACATCCAATATTGCAAGGTCAGGTTTGTGTGTGACCGCTAATTCAATCGCCTCTTGCCCATTGGCAGCTTGTGCGACAACCTCGTAACCTGCCGCTTGTAACATTTCAACAAGATCCATGCGGATTAAAGTTTCATCCTCGGCAACGAGAATTCGAACCGTCATATCCGATTCATCCCTCCAGCAATTATTAACATGAGTGCCCCGAGTCGGATTCGAACCGACACTATGCAGTGTTTGAGACTGCCCTCTCTACCGTTGGAGTACCGAGGCTTTACTACGAGACAATCTTAGCGGTAAGCAGGAACTACTCCACCTACTGCATCTCCTACACGGTGAACGCGCATTGCATTGGTTGAGCCTGGAATTCCTGGAGGAGAGCCTGCAACGATGACAACATTTTCACCTTCATCGGCACGCCCAGATTGAATCAACAAGGTATCTGCCTGCTTCACCATCTCATCGGTGTGCTTAACCATTGGCGTTACCTCAGGTTCAACACCCCAGGAGAGTGCAAGCCGATTGTAGGTTCCGAGCTCTGGAGTAAAGGCAAGGATTGGAATAGGTGATCGCAATCGAGCCATTCGGCGTGCTGAGTCACCTGATTGCGTAAAGGTAACCAAGTACTTTGCGCCAACAATTGCGCCTACTTCAGCGGCAGCGCGGGTAATCGCGCCACCCTTTGTCTTTGGAACGGTACGCAAAGCGCGAATCATTTCAAATCCGCCTTCTTCAGTTCGAGCAATGATTCGAGCCATTGTCTTTACCGCTTCAATTGCAAAGGCTCCTACAGAGGTCTCCCCTGACAACATCAATGCATCTGCACCATCTAATACCGCATTTGCACAATCCGTAGCTTCAGCACGTGTTGGAGATGAGTTAGTGATCATTGAATCTAGCATTTGTGTTGCCACAATTACGGGCTTTGCAGCTTCTCGGGCTAATTCGATGCAACGCTTTTGAACTAGCGGCACCTCCTCAATTGGCATTTCTACGCCAAGATCACCACGGGCAACCATGATGCCGTCAAATGCGGCAACGATTTCCTCAAGATTATCTACCGCTTGCGGCTTTTCAATTTTTGCAATGACTGGAATGCGGAAGCCAATCTCATCCATGATGGCGTGGACATCTTTAATATCGGCAGCATTTCTAACAAAGGAAAGCGCAATGAAATCTGCACCCGCCTTCATGCCCCAACGAAGATCTTCCTTATCTTTTTCTGAAAGTGCTGGAACCGAAACTGCTACACCTGGAAGGTTAATGCCCTTACTGTTACTCACCGCTCCGGGCTGAATGACCTTAGTGACAACATCATTGCCCTTCACTTCTACAACCTCAACAGTTACTTTTCCATCATCAATAAGAATCCGATCTCCTGGTTTGCAATCGCCGGGTAAACCCTTATAAGTGGTTCCGACACGATCTTTGGTGCCTTCAACCTCATCTGTGGTAATTGTGAAGATATCGCCACGCTCCAACTCGTGTGGACCATGCGCAAAGCGTGCTAAACGAATCTTTGGTCCTTGTAGGTCAACCAAAATCGCAATTGGCTTACCCGCAGCTTTTGCCGCTTCACGGACTCGGTCAAAACGGCTTTGATGCTCCTCGTACCCACCATGAGACAGGTTTAAACGAGCCATATTCATTCCCGCATCGATTAGCTCTTTTACCTTTTCAGGGGATTCAACGGCAGGACCCATCGTGCAAACAATCTTCGCTCTACGCATATGGATACCTTAAACCATTAGTGGGCGGTCAGTTGGCTCGATCGGGGCCGGAAGTTGGGTGCGACCAGTGAGATATTTATCAACCGCTGCCGCTGCACTTCTGCCTTCAGCAATTGCCCACACGATCAATGATTGGCCGCGACCAGCATCACCTGCAACGAAGACTCCCTCTTCAGATGTCTGAAAATTTTCATCGCGCTTGATATTGCCACGATCATCTAATTCAACAGATAGCTGTTTGATTAAAGATGATTTTTCAGGTCCAGTAAAGCCCATCGCCATGAACACAAAATCACATGGGAGTTCCTTTTCACTACTAGCTACAGGCTCAAACTTTCCATTTACAAATTGTGTTTCAACAATCTTGATTGCACGAAGATTTCCGTTGCCATCTCCCAAGAACTCTTCTGTACTCACAGAGAAAAGTCGATTGTCCTTTTCTTCATGTGCGCTAGAAACTCGATAAATCATTGGGTATGTTGGCCAAGGTTGAGTTGATGGACGCTCATCACTTGGACGAGGCATGATCTCTAATTGGGTGACACTTGCTGCCCCTTGACGGATAGATGTACCAAGGCAATCTGCGCCGGTGTCTCCACCGCCAAGAATGACAACATGCTTTCCTGCCACATTGATTGGTGGTGTTTCAATCTCCCCTAAAGCCTGCTTATTTCCCCAAGGCAAGAACTCCATAGCTTGATAAACACCCTTAAGTTCTCGACCTTTAATTGAAAGATCACGCCACTGTGTTGAACCAACCGCCAAAACTATTGCATCATATTTTTTTCGCAGATCAGAACCTGTTAACTCATTTCCGACATCTACACCTGGACGAAAACGTGTCCCCTCCTTTTCCATCTGCTCTAAACGACGATCAAGAATGTGTTTTTCCATTTTGAACTCTGGGATTCCGTAACGCAAGAGTCCGCCGATTTTGTCTGCGCGCTCATACACAGCAACTGTGTGACCCGCACGTGTTAATTGCTGTGCAGCTGCCAATCCCGCAGGCCCAGAACCAATCACGGCAATAGTCTTTCCGGTTAGGCGATCAGGCGCCATTGGCTTCACGTTGCCTGCACCAAAAGCCTCTTCAATTGTGCGAAGTTCAATCTGCTTTATGGTTACTGCGTCACGATTAATTCCAACAACACACGCTGTTTCACATGGTGCTGGGCAGAGGCGACCAGTGAACTCTGGAAAGTTATTGGTTGCATGCAAACGGTCGATGGCCTCATTTTTGTCGCCGCGATACATTAAGTCATTCCACTCAGGAATGAGATTTCCTAGTGGACATCCATTGTGACAAAAGGGAATTCCACAATCCATACAACGTCCGGCCTGCTTTTGAAGATGCTCAAAGCTTTGAGGTTCATACACTTCGCGCCAATCTTTGATGCGAACATCAACGGGGCGACGCTTTGGAGTTTCGCGAGGCGTTGTCATAAAGCCCTTTGGATCAGCCATTTGCTGCTACCTCCATAACTAATGCATCAACTGGTAAACCTTCACGTGCCGCTCGTTCCATTGCAGCAAGTACTCGTGCATAGTCTCGTGGCATGATTAATGAGATACGTGCAACGCCCTTATCCCAATCCTTTAACA
>JBDLUF010000102.1:0-3524 GCA_039805445.1 Actinomycetota bacterium
GTCCTGGACCAGAAACCATTTCAGGAAAATCACGACAAGCTTGCACAACGCTTTGATGTACTGGATCTGCACTAATTGTTAAGTTACGAATTGCGCGAGCAAGACCTAACAATGAAAACAAAAAGAGCGGAGCTCCACAACCATCAACACTTGTAAGAGTTACCTCTTCACCGCTCATCGCTTCGACTTCGCCCTTGATTGCAAGCTGCAAAGGATGTTGCGGATCTAAATAAGAATCAGTGGGCCAGCCATTAATTACACAGGTTGCCAGCATTCCCGCATGCTTTCCGCTGCAATTCATCGCTAATCGAGTTGGATCTGCGGTGCGACGAAGCTCTTCATCTAATGGACGATCCAAGATGCACTGCAATGAATGCTCATCAAGGCCAACCTTGGCCAAGATCGCAAGGGCTCCTTGTTGGTGCATCGCAGTTCCGGCATGAGATGCGCACACCAAAGCCAGTAAACGTGGCTCGATATCTAAACCAGCTCGCACCATCGCAGATGCCTGAATTGATTTCAATGATGATCGCGAATACACATCAAGGGTTGGATCTCCCATTTGAAAAAGTATTGATCCATCAGCCTTCAGTAAAACTAGATGACCTGCATGAACAGATTCAACTACTCCGCTGCGTGTGACTTCGGCTAAAACCTCACCGAGCATATGTGCAGATTCCAATTAGCTGCTCTGGCGTTCTAGTGAAGACCAGAGGTGCGCCTGCAACTCATGCCCATTACTTGCCATGTCGTAGGCACTAAACAACTGTCCCTCGACTAGTCCATATAAACGAACACCAGCTTCAACAATCTTTGCAGATGGTGCTGAATACCCTTGATCTAAAACTAATTGAATCTTTGGACCATCAAACTGTCCGACCCAACCTTCAGCAATTCCGGTGTTGTGTGAAATTACAACTTCCAGAACATTATTGGGCTTTACCCGCCAAAAACCAGCCTCTGATGCACCAGGACGAACTATCTCGCCTTGATCATCGATGATCCAAGAACGTGAAAAGTAATTTAAAAAGTTACGACCATCATGGTTAAAGACAACCTCTTGCGCATATTCAAAGGCTTCAATGCCAGGGTATTCACCCCGACCTTTTCCACGCCAAGTTCCAACGATCCACGCCAATGGATTGAGATCTGGATGCAAACCTTCTGGGATAGTAAATGCCATTAGCGACGCTGCCTCCAGTTAGTAATACGTCGCGCTTGTGATTGGCGACCTTTAAATGCATAGACAAGAAGTGCAACACCTAACGCAATAGCCACAAGGCCAAGGATTATCGAGGTGAACAACTCCATGGCTTAAGAATAGCGGTTAAACGATTACCTCTTGATTTGCCGGAATTCCTTCAACCATCAGCGTTGCATCAACTGGAGTATTGCGCTTAACAACGGCAAGCGCGATCGTTCCTAATTCATGGTGACGGGCAACTGTTCCCACAAAACCAACAACTACGCCATCATTTTCAACCTTAGTACCAGCTGCTGGAAAACCAACATCACTGCCATCTAGATGCAACATCACCAAACGACGTGGAGGATTACCTAAGTTATAAATCTTTGCCACAGTCTCTTGTCCACGGTAACAACCCTTTTTCATATGAACCGCGGTATTTAAGACACCTAATTCATTAGGGATTGATTTGTGATCAGTTTCAAAACCAATACGTGGACGCCCCTTTGCCACACGTTCTGCATCTAAAGCCCATGTACCAACCTGTGTTGCAACCCCACCAAAGGTTTGCTTCATCTGCTCGGCCTCATCGCGAGGAACCAAAGCAAATGGACCACCAATTGCATCTGCTACCCCTGGTGCGCGCAGTACAACAAATTCACTGCTGGCATCACGAACATCAACCCGCAGCATGAACTTCATCTTGGTTAAGTACTCAACCAGCTTTTCAACATAACCAGGATCTAAAACCAAAAAGGTAGTTGTGCCATCATCAACTAAGTTAAATTGAAACTCGACATGGCCCTTGGCATCCAAGATCATTGATGGCATCCAAACACCAGGCTGTAAATCACTAACAAACTGTGTTGTTAAATCATGCAGCCATTTCAGGCGATCTTCGCCGGTAACAGCCACGATATTAAAATGCGATAAATCAGCCCAAGCAGTTCCAGCCTCTAGTGCGCGTTGTTCCTTAACTGGTTCACCAAAGTGCCAGACCGCGCCCTTATCAGGACCGTCTTCTACTAGAACCGCGCTCATGACCTTAGCCTAACTAGAAATTAAGCAAGCGGCTTGACGCATGCAGCGCAGGTGCCGGTGATCGCAAAGTGCGTTACATCGGTTTTAAAGCCGTAATCATCGGCCAATGAGTTCACAAAGTTAGCTGCAACTTCAATTGGAGCATCACCGATTGATCCACACTTGTCACAGACAAGGTGCAGGTGGGTTAGCTCTTCAGCTGCGTGATAGGTCGCACCGCCATGGCCCAAGTGGGTGTGCTGAACTAAGCCAACATTTTCCAGGGTTTCTAGGTTGCGGTACACAGTTGAAAGATTGATTCCAGGGTGTGTTTGGCGCACCTTTTCTGCAACCTCTTCAGGGGTTGCATGTCCAAGTGCGCGGACAGCAGATAGAACAAGCTCGCGCTGTGGTGTTAAGCGCAACCCTTTTTCATGTAGTTCATGCTTGCCTGCCATGAGCCCAGCCTAGCCTTACTTGCTACGTGCGCGAAGTAGAAGCAGGTAAATCTCGCATCCAAGGCAGAAATTAAAGGCTGCGTTTAAGAATGCCGCGCCTAACGCCATGGAAACTGCGCCAACAACTAGTGCTTCAATTCCAAAGAGGGCACCGGCAATTGCAACCAGTGCAAAAAGCAAACCAACACTTTGCGCAAACTGTGGTGGGCGAACATCTTCAGTTGGTACTTCGCCCTTTAACAACGGCTTTACCAAACGCTTGTAAATAAAGGCATACGGTGTGTACTGCGGACCTTTAAATGCACCGATTGCAAAAACAATTGCTTGAGCAACGATGAACCATGCGTTATGTGTTGCGAGCGCTGCTGCAAATACAACTGTTGTGATCGCGGCGCCAAAACGTGGACCGCGTGCATCAATTACCGTTGAAATCTTTGCTGAGTTTGCTATCTGTGTCATTTGAAATCCTTTGCTTGTTGTATCTTTGAAAAGGGCGTTAATTGTTAGATGAAGAAACAATTAGCCAAGACACAAGGATGCAGATACACGGCCGTAATCAATTACACGGCGCTTGGTAGCTGCTAACAACATGGGTTAAGAGTAAAGAACTACAGGTACTTACGCGAGTTGCAACTAATTTGCATTAACCAATAGCGGCAATTGCCTGAATCACCTGATCACGCTTGGGCGCACCTACCGCCCGGCCTATTTCGCGCCCTTGACCATTGATAAATAGGGTTGTGGGCGTACTGCGAATATCCAACTGACGCACTAATTCAAGATTGGCCTCGGCATCGATCTCCACATGTGCCACTTCGGACATATTGGCGGTGACATCCTCAATCAGTAAACGGGTAGCT
>JBDLUF010000103.1:0-3477 GCA_039805445.1 Actinomycetota bacterium
TAACAAGCACGTCAATATATGCATCTTCTGGATAAGTACCCGCGGCTAGTGCTGCTTGCAAACGCACAGACTTATCTGGTGATTCCAGAAGTGCTTTAAGAGTTGCCACGTGAAAACGCTATCAGGCTCCTAATCTCTATTTGGCAATCACTACCCGCTGACCTAAACTTAAGCCACACTTACATAAGCGGTCGGGGGACAATCGATGAAGGCTTCTCCTAGCGACCAGCGTTCGATTTTAGATATTGCTCGATTTGATCAGCAAGCAACCTCATTGCGTCATAAGGCAGCAAACCTTCCAGAGCTTGCCGAATTAGCAAGCACAACGGTAAAGGCTAACAATGCTCGTGATCTTCGAATCGCTGCAGAAACAGAGCTCAATGATGTAAAGCGCGAATTACTGCGCGCTGAAGGAGATGTCGAGCAAATCGTTTCTCGCATTACTCGCGATGAGGCACGACTAATTGGTGGAAGTGCATCACCTAAAGAGTTAGAACAATTGCAGCACGAAGTTGGCACACTTGGTGCTCGCCGAGCTGAACTTGAAGAGATTGAACTAGAAATCATGATGCGCCTTGATGCCATCAACGAGCGCATCACAACCCTTAAGGCGGAAGAAGCAGAGCATGCAGCAGTGATTGCAGACCTCGAGATTCGTAAAGAGAACGCTTTGACAATTCTTCACAATGATCTTGATGCAATTTCAAAGGATCGTTCCGAGACTGTAAATGGAATAGATAAAGCTTTGGTTGATCTCTACGAAAAGATCAGAGAAACAACAGGCGGAGCAGGTGCAGCTGCGTTATCAGCGGGATCATGCACCGGCTGCAACCTTTCAATCAATGCCGTCGAAATAAAGCGCATGGCAGATTTAGCTGAGGACGAGGTCGTGCGTTGCGAAGAATGTCGTTGCATCTTGGTGCGTGGAGTTTAAATGGCACGTCATTTCTTATTAACCGCCGATGGTGGATCACGGGGTAACCCTGGTCCAGCAAGTTACGGAACCGTCATCACCGAAAACGGAAAGATCGTTGCCGAGTTATATGACTTCATTGGAGTAGCCACAAACAATGTTGCTGAATACAGCGGCCTAATCGCTGGTTTGACAGCGATTAATGAGATTGATGCCAACGCGACCGTTGATGTAAAGATGGATAGCAAACTAGTTGTTGAACAAATGTCAGGCCGCTGGCAGATTAAACATGCAGATATGAGGGTTTTAGCCCAATCTGCACGTGCTGCACACAATCCATCACTTGTTACCTATACCTGGATTCCTCGAGATGAAAATTCTCATGCAGATCGCCTTGCAAATAAAGCACTTGATCAACAAGCAGGTGGCGGGGAAGTAATACAAACCCAACAAAATTACTTAACAGAGCGACTTCTGTCAGGTGAAAAGGCGACAACAATCTTTTTAATTCGTCACGGTGAAACTATTTTGACTCCGTATAAGAAGTTTTCAGGTGATGGTCCATTAAACCCTGAGTTAACCAATACCGGGCTAGAGCAAGCAGAAAAGGTTGCCGCAGCTGTTGCTAATTTAAATCCAGAGGTGATTATTGCTTCTCCGCTAAAGCGAACAACACAGACCGCTGAGGCACTTTCTAGAAAAACAGGATTGCCCATTGTCTTTGAAGAAGCCTGGATTGAATGTTCATTTGGAATTTGGGATGGATTATCTATCGAAGAGGTCAAGCAACAACATCCAGCTGATTACCAATCATGGATCTCTTCAACAGGTTTTGCACCGCCTGGTGGCGAGTCTTATGACAACGTTGCTTTACGAATTGATGCAGCGTTAAGTCAGATTGCCGCCGAATATCCAGGTCAACGTGTAGCAGTTGTTACCCACAACGGAACCATTAAATCCGCAGCCAAGGTCGTTGTTGGTGCACCAGCTGAATCAATCTTCCATATCGATGTTTCACCATGTTCCATCACAAGGATAAGCATCTGGCCAAGTGATGGATTACGTGCACTACGAACCCTCAATGAGCAGGGGCATCTACAGTAATTTAATTAGCTTTAATCACCCTATAAGTCGCAAGGGTTGGATCACTGGCGTAAGCAATTCGAACACCTGCTTTTTGTGTAGCCGACAATCCAGAAACAATTGCCTCCGTTAAAACTTCACCAGGTGCAACAACTGCAACACCTGGGGGATACGGTGCGATCAAATCAGCACTTACACGACCAATCGCACTTTGAACTGAGACATACTCAGTATCGGCAAAGTAAGCATCGCGCATAGATACCGCAACAGTTGGAACAATCGACCAGCTCAGCGATGTTTGAGTAGCACGAGGTGCTCCTTGCAATGATTTCAAAATTGGAATGAGTGCATCTGCAAGGGCTGCGAAATCAGCTGCATCATCGGCCAGCGTTGCAAGGAAAACAATGGTGTCGCGATCTGCCATCTCGACTCGGATATTGGCCTTTTGTAGTTGCTTTTCAACATCTACACCTGAAAGCCCCAAGAGATTTGCTCGCAAAACAATCTTGACTGGATCAAATCGTCCTGCGACAAAGTCGCTGGGATTGAGAAAAATAGGAGTATCAAAATGAGATTGAACAGCGTTCTTGAAATCTTGAACGTACTTTAGAAGCGCGCCTGTTAATTGTTCTCCGCGGGTTTGCAGCAAAGCACGACAGCCATCAATGGATGCAAGTGGAGCACCTGCAGGTGAAGTTGTATGAGTTGTTTCAAAGCTTTGTTCAATGCGTGCAAGGTTCAAAAACTTTCCTTGCGCCAATAACAGCGCTGATGCGCTGTAACCCGGAAGTGCCTTGTGAACACTTGTAATTAACGCATCTGCACCAAGCTGCATGACATGAGCCGGAATTTCTGAGTTAAATCCAAAGTGTCCGCCCCAAGCAGCGTCAACAATTACCGGGATCGAGTTTTCATGCGCCCTTGAAATCAAAGCCGGAAGTTCGGAAATTGTTCCAAGGTAACCAGGCTCTGTTAACAACAGTGCGATTGGTTTTTGATCTAACACTCGCTCAAGCTCTGAAACCGGAATTCCAGTTGGCACACCTGTTGCTTCATCAATGTCGGGTGTTAACCAGATTGGTTCTAACCCAGTAAGTACTAAGGCACTCAGAACCGAACGATGAGCTGTGCGGGTGATCGCAACCTTGTCTCCAGGTTTTCCCAAGGCCAAAATGATCGCTTGATTTGCATGGGTAGAGCCACCAGTTGAAAAGCGTGCGTAATCTGCTCCCCATAGTGATGCGGCTAACTCTTCTGCTTTCTTCAGCGTTCCTTCAGTAAGTTTGATCTCATCAAGCCCACCGTAAAGCGGCGTATCTGAATCAACTACCGCACCAAGTCCTTCATCTAAGCGGTGTGCTTTTTGTTTGTGACCTGGAATTGTGAATGCTGTGCGCTGGGTTTCGAAGTAGGACAGATATGCATCAAGCAAAGGTGCGCTATCTCGTAACCGTGAGTTCATCTTCTAAGCCTAACTAATG
>JBDLUF010000104.1:0-3398 GCA_039805445.1 Actinomycetota bacterium
AATTCCTAGACGACGCTGCAACGCAGCGATCTGTGTACGAGTTGCAACACGCAACTTCGCATCAAGGTTAGAAAGTGGCTCATCCATAAGGAATACCTGAGGTTCGCGAACAATTGCGCGACCCATTGCAACGCGCTGACGTTGTCCACCTGATAGAGCCTTTGGCTTGCGCTCTAGGTATGGCTCAAGGTCAAGCAACTTTGCAGCTTCTAGAACACGACGATCGCGCTCTTCTTTTGGAGTTCCTGCGATCTTGAGTGCAAATCCCATGTTCTCTGCAACTGTCATGTGTGGATACAGTGCGTAAGACTGGAACACCATCGCAATATCGCGATCCTTTGGTGCAACATTTGTTACGTCGCGATCGCCAATTAAAATTCTGCCGCCATCGATCTCTTCAAGTCCTGCCAACATACGAAGTGATGTTGATTTACCGCAACCTGATGGACCAACAAGAACCAAAAACTCTCCATCATTAACGGTGAGATTTAACTTGTCGACTGCAGGTGCTGTTGTTCCTGGATAGATACGTGATGCGCCATCAAAAACTACTGATGCCATGAGATTGCTCTCCTTCTCCGGGCAGGTACGTGCCCGACGGTCCGTGGATGAAGGTGATGGCCGGTTGGCCAACGGTGGAAGATTACGCGTAAACCCCGCGTTAGGGAAGATCTGGCTTCACGCCATTCGAGTGAGAATGTATACTTCTCACATAATGGAACCTCCCTCGTTGGCTTCACTATTTCTTGATCTAGCAACTATCGCTGGCCTGATTGTTCTGGCCTCATTCTTCGTAGCAGCTGAAATCGCCCTGATCTCACTTCGAGATAGCCAGGTTCGCCAAATCGCATCCCGTGGAAAACGTGGCGCTCGCGTCGCCGCCCTGGCCGAACACCCCAACCGCCTATTAGCTGCGGTTCAAATTGGTGTGACTGTCAGCGGTTTTCTCTCAGCGGCTTTAGGTGCTGATCAACTTGGTGATTATGTAATTCCATGGCTTGAGTCATTGGGTCTTGCAACAGGGTGGGCAACCACCATTTCACTTATCGGCGTCACATTAGTGATCGCTTACTTCTCATTGGTCTTTGGTGAGTTAGTTCCAAAGCGTGTGGCTCTCTTTAGAGCTGAAGAGATTGCAATGACGACCGCTGGAATCATCAATATTGTGGCAAATATCTTCCGCCCAATTATTTGGTTGCTTTCTAAGTCGACTGATTTTGTTGTTCGCGCCTTTGGTGTAGATCCCAAGGAGCAGCGCTCGCAGATGTCTGAAGAAGAGTTGCTGGATCTAGTTACTGGCCATGCCGCTTTATCTGATGAGGAACGCGACATCGTTGAAGAAGTATTTAACGCCTCTGAACGTCAGGTCCACGAGGTTATGGTTCCGCGCACCGAAGTTGATTTCATGGATGCTTCATTGACCGTTGGCAAGGCGATTGAACTTGCCGTTGATAAGGCACATTCGCGCTACCCCGTTGTTCGAGGTTCATCGGATGAGGTTGTTGGCTTTATCCATGTTCGCGATCTTTTGGATACATCTCTTGCAAATAAGAGCACCAAGATTGTGGAACTTGTTAGAAACATTATGTACTTACCTGGAACGAAGGGTGTTTTGCCTGCCCTTTCAGAGATGCGTACACAAGGTCAGCACCTTGCAATTGTTTTAGATGAGTACGGTGGCACCGATGGCATCGTGACCCTGGAAGACCTCGTAGAAGTGCTTATTGGCGATATTCGCGATGAATACGATGAGCATGACAGCGAGGTATCGCTTGAAGAGCGCACCGGAGATTTTGAAGTTGATGGCTTGATTTCAATTGAGGATTTAATTGAAGAGACCAAGCTAGATATTCCTGAAGGTCCATATGAGACCGCCAGTGGTTTTGTGATGCACTTCTTGGGTCGAATTCCGCAGGTTCATGATGTGGTGAACGTAAATGGCATTCGAATCACTGTATTAACCATGGAAGGTAAGCGCGCGGGGCAGTTATTGATCTCGCGAACAGCATCTGTGTGAAAGAATTACGCCCATGACACAGAAGCGAGTTCTTTCCGGCATTCAGCCAACGAGCGACTCCTTCCACCTGGGTAATTACTTAGGTGCGCTTAAGCAATGGGTAGAGCTTCAAGATGGCAATGATGCTTTTTACTGCATCGTTGATCTGCATGCATTAACTGGCGAGATCGAACCTGCGCTCTTTAGAAAGCGCACGTTGGCATCTGCTGCCCAGTTAATCGCGCTAGGAATATCGCCTGAAAAATCAACACTTTTTGTGCAATCACATGTTGCCGAACACAACCAATTGGGTTGGATCATGGAGTGCCTTGCAGGTTTTGGCGAGGCAAGTCGCATGACACAGTTCAAAGATAAGTCTGCAAAGGGCGGAGCAGACAGTGCTCGCGTTGGACTTTTCACGTATCCAATGCTTCAAGCTGCAGACATTCTTTTGTACCAAGCACATTACGTACCGGTTGGCGAAGATCAACGTCAGCACATCGAATTAACACGTGATTTAGCTACTCGCTTTAACTCTCGCTTCGGTGAAACCTTTAGATTGCCAGAAGGTTATATTTTGAAGGCGGGCGCAAAGATTTACGATCTGCAAGAGCCAACCGCAAAGATGAGTAAATCTTCGGGCTCGGTTGCAGGTGTTCTAGAAATCATGGATACGCCAGAGGCAAATACAAAGAAGATTAAGAGCGCTGCAACTGATGCGGGCCGAGAAGTTAAGTTTGATGAAAAAGAAAAGCCTGGCATTAGTAATTTGCTAACTATTCATTCATCACTATCTGGCCGATCAATCGCAGATCTCGAAAATGAGTTTGAGGGCAAGGGATATGGTGATTTCAAGGGTGCGGTAGCCGAGGTTGTCGTTGAGTACCTGCGACCAATTCGCCAAAAGGCGCTGGAGCTGCTCGAGGATGAGAAGCACCTCATAGACCTTCTGCACGAAGGTGCGGAAAAAGCTCGGGTAGTTGCCAGCTCAACCCTGTCAGATACCTACAAAAACCTGGGTTTAGTGAAGTAATTAACCCTCCCACCTCAACTAAGGGTTGAGAGTTTTCCAAAACGTTACACCCCTGACATCAAAATCAGCCCCAGCGTGTTGAGTTTATTCATAGGCAAGTAATAGGCTCACGATTACACAAAGCTTCCTTAATTGCCTTTAAAAAGCTGTTATTGAAGATCCCCTTGAATCCTTGGAGGAAAATTGAAGAAAGTATTTCGTCTTGTAGCAGTTGTTGCTGCAACTGTTATGGCTGCGACAGCTTTTGTCGCTCCAGCAACAGCGGCAACAAAGGTAAAAGTTGGCCTTGCTTATGACATCGGTGGACGTGGCGATAAGTCATTCAACGACTCAGCAGCAGCAGGTTTAGATCTTGCAAAGAAGAAGTTT
>JBDLUF010000105.1:0-3379 GCA_039805445.1 Actinomycetota bacterium
GGTCGGAAAAATTCTTCTACGCGAAGCTGCAGATCAAGTTATTCGTTGCTCAATGGAGCTTGGTGGAAATGCGCCATTCGTAGTTCTCGCAGATGCAAATATTGAAGAGGCAGTAAAGGGCTTGATGTTGGCAAAGATGCGCAATGGTGGAGCTGCATGTACAGCTGCCAATCGCATCTATGTTGCTCGCTCTATCGGAGATAAGTTCATTGCAGAGTTTGCAAAGGCGATGTCAGCGATGAAGATGGGCGTGGGCCGCGATAACGGAACAACTCTTGGTGCATCAGTCTCTTTGAAGGAACGTAACAAGATTGCAGAGCTCGTCGAAGGTGCAACTGCACGTGGCGGCAAGGTACATATTGGTGGTCAGACACCTGATGGACCTGGTGCCTTCTACCCACCAACAATTGTTGAGGTGGCAAAGGATGATGAGATTCTCGTCAATGAAGTCTTTGGGCCAGTTGCTCCTGTAGTTCTCTTCGATACCGATGAAGAGGCGCTCAAGCTAGCCAACGACACTGATTATGGTCTTATCTCATACGTTTACTCTGAAGATCTCAAGCGCGCCATCCGTTTTGCAGAAGCGATGGAGTCAGGAATGGTTGCGATCAACCGCGGAATGATTTCTGATCCAGCTGCTCCATTTGGTGGAGTAAAGCAATCAGGTCTTGGTCGCGAAGGTGGCTTCGATGGAATTCACGAGTTCTTGCAGACCAAGTACATTGGTGTGGAGATTTAAGAAGTAATCGCGAGGCTAGCATCAACCTCTCCTTGTGCCAGTTGATCGATCAATAACTTGAGACGATACTCTGATTTATCGTCAAGGGATTGAAAAAAGACTTCTTGCAGCTCTTTCGAGGAATCATTCGAAATCTGATAACCGCTCCCCCCGTCCCTCAAAAAATGCACCACTGTAATCCCTTCAAAATGCTTTTCGAATAAACCATCCCTCAGCAAAACGAGAGCCTCGGCTTCATATCTCGAACCATTCTCCTTTAGATTGCGTGCGAAAAGTTTGAGTGAGTAATCACTCTGGCTTTTCTGAGGATGTGGCTTCATGGTTCCATCATAACTTAGGTGCCACATCTGAGCTCAACAGTATTTTCTGATCTAGTTTTGCCGGCATACTGCCACTGCCCATCGATAACCGCTTTCGCAAAAGCGACTGCGTAAAAGAATGTTGGTGTTGAGTTCTTACACCGACGCATTGTGCCTTCATTTAATACCCTGAACCCTGATGATTGTGGTGCATTCATCTTCGTTGATTTCTGAGTTATGAATTCATCACCAAAACGGGTGAGCTTATATATCTGCACGGTGAGGATAACTTTTGACTGAAATCGGTTGCATCTAGATTCCGCGTTTGCCTTTACGTAGTCAAAACCGACTTTAAGCTTCATGTATTTGGAGATGTGTGGATCGTGCATGCGGATGTGGCAAACAAGCGGAGAAGGGCTTGGTTTCGCTGAAGAAGGTTGAGCTAAAGCAGGAACCGAAATTTGGATGAACATGAGCGGGATAAGCACTGCATTGGAGAGAAATGACATTCCCGGATTTTCTTATCTAAGACTGTAGACCTCAATAAGGAAAACCCAGGAAACTAATTTCTCCTAATGTTGACTGAAAGTAATAAGTGCAGAGCAATCCCAACAAAGATGGCCCAGATGAGATCAACAGTGATTGTTACAAGTGCAGTCACAATGTAAGTACTGACCTCTTGCCACGTTGATTTTAACTGTTCACGAATGTTGTTGGGATTTAAGATTCGGATAGATGTTCCAATCAAAACCCCTGCGATTGCGGGCAGTGGAATCAACGCGAATATTGGCGACAAAAGTAAAACCACAATCAGCAAGAAGAGCGCATGAACTATCGCTGCAGTCTTGGTCTTGCCACCAGATCGAATGTTGACGCTTGTTCGTGCGATAGCGCCGGTTGCTGGCTGGCCACCAAAGATAGAGGCGACCATCGTGGCAAAGCCTTGGCCGAAGAGCTCTTTATTGGGTTGGAACTTCTCTGTGGCATGCGACATCCCATCTGCAACGCGAGCGGCTAGCAGGGACTCAATCGCCGCTAGTAGCGCAATAAGGATTGCTGGCGTAATCAGAGAAGATGCAAAGTTGAGGTTTGAACCCTCCCAGATAAAGACATTACGGGGGATCTCGCCAATCTTCGCCACATCGAGCTTAAATATATAAACAATCAGCGTTGTGAGAGCAAGGGCCGAGAAGCTTGCCGGCACATATGGCTTGAGCTTTAGACGTTCAACAATCTTGACGATGTTGAATTTAATAAGCAGTGTAAGTAAAAGGATGAAGAGCGTTGATACGTGAAATCCTTCTTCAGCCGCTTTTCTTACCGTACTAAAAGCGACTTGAAGAGTTCGCTCTCCCTCACCCTTCACGACCCCCAGAGCCATTGGCAGTTGCTGTAGCGCAATGACAACTGCAATTCCTAGAGTAAAACCTTCCACAACCGACCACGGAATCCGATTAATAATTGCTCCTAATCGGAGAACCGACATAGCAATCACTATGAGCCCAGCCATTAAACCTAAGACCGGGATGGCAGCGATTCCGTTATTGGCAATTACGGGAATGAGAACAACAGTCATTGCGCCAGTTGGGCCACTTACCTGAAAACGTGATCCACCAAATATTGCAGCGAGAAAGCCGGCGATGATTGCTGTAGCGATTCCTGCTTGCGCTGACATCCCTGAAGTAATACCAAAACCAATTGCGAGGGGGAGCGCGACTATCCCAACAGTTACACCCGCCACTAAATCTCTGCCGAATTGTTCTCGGCTGATCCAAAATTCTTCCTTACGGAAGTTAATTGTTTTCAATTATCTGTCTTACGAACCTTATTGACTGCCTTAGTTACCTGAGCTTTGGTGCGATTAAGAATAACTTCCGCCCATGTAAATTCAGATGCAAGAAGAGCAAAGCCGGCAAACATCAGCGGGATGCCAGGAATTACCGGAAGAACTAAACCGGTGAGGCCGACGATAACTAAAGCTCCACCAACTGTTGCGGCGACAACCCAACGAATCGGATGCGGAAGTCGCTTCCAATTGTTTTTAACCCAGAGCCACCTCGTGCGCATGGACGAATTCTAGCGCCTAAAGCTGCGCAATCATCCGCGCGTGGCAAGGAGATTATGGAGCAGTTCACCATCTGTTGTTCGAATCTTATTAAGAATGCCTAGTATTTTTCCGCGCCCGTTGGAGTAGTAGTTCAAATCGTAATAAGCATAGACATTGAATCCAAAACCCCGATTTTCTTCTAATTCCTTTCCCGGGTTTGGATAGTTCCGAAGAACGTCGAGTTCTGCCTGCGCGAAAAACTTTCTAATTCTTGCGGTATTCAAGAAATTGAAG
>JBDLUF010000106.1:0-3286 GCA_039805445.1 Actinomycetota bacterium
CCGATCCCAATCACTAGTGACCACAGAAAGGGCTGTATGAGGCGCATGGCGTAACGCTGAGGCCTCAACAGAGATCTTTCCATCAATGATCTCTTGGATCTCAGCTCTGATGGAGATCATGGCATCAATAAAGCGATGAATTTCAGAGATATCTTCAGATTCAGTTGGTTCAATCATCAATGTTCCCGCTACTGGAAAGGACATTGTTGGCGCGTGGAAACCGTAATCCATCAATCTCTTGGCGATGTCATCAACTGAAACACCAGAGTCTTTAGTGATTCCACGAATATCTAAGATGCACTCGTGTGCCACTCGACCATTAGCACCTGTATATAGAACAGGGTATGAATCCTGCAAACGTGCAGCGATGTAATTAGCGGACAAGATCGCAACCTGAGTTGAGTGAGTTAAACCTTCTCCCCCCAACAAACGAATATACGCCCACGAAATCGGCAAAATACTCGCTGAACCAAATGGTGCAGCAGAGATTGGTCCAGGACCAGTTGCAGGGCCTGCAAGTGAATCCATCGGATGATTAGGTAGGAACGGTGCTAAGTGCGCACGCGCAATAACTGGACCAACACCTGGCCCTCCTCCACCATGTGGAATTGCAAAGGTTTTATGCAGGTTTAAGTGAGACACATCTGCGCCAAACTTTCCTGGTTGTGAAACACCAACAAGTGCGTTCAGGTTTGCACCATCGACATAAACCTGACCACCTGCATCGTGAATTAATTCGCAGATCTGTGAAACTGCGGTTTCAAAAACACCATGCGTTGAAGGGTAGGTAATCATTAACGCTGCTAAAGCATCACCATATTCAGCGATCTTCGCCTTAATATCGTCGACTGAAACATTTCCATTGACATCACAATCAATAACTACGACCTTCATACCAGCCATAACTGCTGATGCGGCATTTGTTCCATGCGCACTAGACGGGATCAAACAGATGTTACGGCTGTGATCTCCGCGTGAGTCATGGTAATTACGAATCGCAAGTAAACCCGCAAACTCCCCTTGGCTACCAGCATTTGGTTGCAAAGAAACTGCGTCGTATCCGGTGATCGCCACCAACCAATCAGATAACTGCTTGATCAACTTACGGCTACCAACTGTTTGATCAGCTGGCGCAAATGGGTGCAGCGATGAAAACTCTGGCCAGGTAACCGCTTCCATTTCAGTGACCGAGTTCAACTTCATGGTGCAGGAACCCAGGGGAATCATCGTTCTATCGAGCGCTAGATCCTTATCAGCCAGGTTGCGCAGGTAGCGCATCATTCCGGTCTCACTGTGGTTGGTATTAAACACTGGGTGGGTCAGGTACTTACTTGTACGTGCAAATTTTGATGGGATCTTCTCCCCTGCTGCATCTTTGAGTCCGAGAATTTCAAGAACCTGAGCGAAGAGCTCTTCAGTTGTCTCTTCATCAAATGCAACACGAAGCTCTGTATCGCTCACCCGTGCAAAGTTAATTCCCTTTGCTGCTGCCTTTTCATGAATCGCTTTCGCATCCTTTACGACAATGTGGACTGTATCGAAGACAACATCTTCATGATTACCTGTCGCAGCATGCAGACGTGCCGCAAAGTTATGAACTCGCTCCGCGATCTGACGAAGACCCTCTGGTCCATGCCACATCGCATAGAAGGCGCTCATGTTTGCCAACAAAACTTGTGCTGTACAAATATTTGATGTCGCTTTATCGCGACGAATATGTTGTTCGCGGGTTTGCAACGCTAAACGAAAAGCTGGCTTTCCAGTTGTATCAATACTTTGACCAACTAAACGTCCTGGCATTGATCTCTCAAGACCAGTCCGAACAGCTAAGAAACCTGCATGTGGACCACCAAATCCCATTGGCACACCAAAGCGTTGCGCGGTTCCGACAGCGATATCTGCGCCCCACTCCCCTGGTGCCTTCAGCAAGGTCAAAGCCAGTAGATCAGTTGCAGCAATAACTAAGGCATCCTTTGAATGTGCGTAACCAGCAAATGATGTGTAATCAATAACTGTTCCTGTTGTATCTGGGTATTGCAACAATGCTCCGAAGAATTCTCTGTCAAAACCATCGCGAACAACATGACCTGAATCAACCTCTACAACTGTGATACCCAAAGGCTTTGCACGAGTTAACACGACCGCTTTAGTTTGTGGATGCACATGTTCTTCGATCAAGAAAACCGCATCATCGCTGAGCTTTGAAGCTCTGCGGGCCAAAGTCATAGCTTCTGCTGCAGCGGTTCCTTCATCCAACATCGATGCATTTGAAATATCTAAGGCTGTTAATTCGCAGATCATGGTCTGGAAAGCAAAGAGAGCCTCTAAACGACCCTGAGAAATCTCTGGTTGATACGGGGTGTACGCGGTGTACCACGATGGATTTTCTAAAACATTTCGCTTAACTACTGGAGGAACAATCGTTCCGTAATATCCAGTTCCAATAAGTGAACGGAAAACCTTGTTCTCCGATGCAATGGATCGAAGTTCAGCAATTACCTCAACCTCGCTCTTGCCTGAATCCAGCGCCGCTTCAATAACTCCATTGATCGCGATATTTGATGGAACTACATCACTGATGAATGAGGGCAGATCTGAGTAGCCAAGTGATTTAAGCATTGCCACTTCATCAACTGAGGTGGGGCCAATATGACGATCCTCAAATGAACGTGACACACAAACCCCTGTCGATAGTTAGTAGCAACTACTACAAGGCACAAATACTACTTACAAGGGTGTTATTACGCCCCTTTAACCTTGCGGCGAAGCGAGAGTTCATCCTTACCTTCGCCACCTACAGGCTGACCATTTACTTCACCCTGAAGGACAGATAGAGAGCCCTCAACCTCATGCCACACCTTGCCTACTGCGATACCAAAAACACCTTGGCCACCCTGCAGTAGATCGATAATCTCATCAGGACTTGCACACTCATAAATTGATGCGCCATCACTCATCAAGGTGATGCGCTCTAGCTCTGTTACTCCCCTGCTGCGCAGATGATCAACTGCGGTACGGATATTTTGAAGTGACACTCCCGCATCCAATAAACGCTTAACAATCTTTAACACCAAGATGTCGCGAAAGCCATACAGGCGTTGAGTTCCGGAACCACTTGCAGTTCTAATGCTTGGTTCAACTAATCCAGTACGTGCCCAGTAATCTAATTGACGGTAGCTAATTCCAGCGGCAGAGCAGGCTGTAGCGCCTCTGTAGCCGATTTCCATCTCTTCTGGGGACACGGGGAATGCTCATTTCTCTTGGGGAGTGAGATAAATGTAAGGCT
>JBDLUF010000107.1:0-3281 GCA_039805445.1 Actinomycetota bacterium
GCGAGATGCCTTTACCAAAACAACATCACCGGCGGAGAAATGCTCTGCAATACTCAGAGCTTCTTCAATGCTGGCGAAGTGATGGATGACCATCTCGGCCTGGGTAGCTCCGTATTCGGGAGCCCCGATAGCAACAAGGTGATCGATTCCGATCTCTTGAGCAAGGGTGCCAATGGATGCATGGCGGGCCGGGCTTGACTCGCCGAGTTCATGCATTTTTCCTAAGAATGCCCAGGACAATCCCCCACGCTCCTGTGCAAAGTGCACAAGTGAGCGAAGAGCTGCGCTCATAGATTCAGGGTTAGCGTTGTAGGCATCATTAATCAATAAAAGCCCAAAGAGATCATGGAGCTCCATGCGCCATTTACTTGCATTTTCAGCGGTCGATAATGAGTTTGCAATGATCTCAATAGGTAAATCTAGAGCTGTACCTACAGCTGCTGCTGCAAGTGCGTTTGCAATATGGTGCTCACCAACAATTCTCATGCCAACTGGGTTGCGCCCTGAAGGGGTAACTAAATCAAAGTGAGGTCTTCCTTCTCGGATCTCAACCTCAGCGGCCCGAACCTCACAACCATTTCCAAAATTAATGACTCTGCCTGAATGCAAAGCTGCCATGGCAATTGTGTGTTTGTCATAGCTACCCAAGATTGCAATTCCATCAGGCTTTAAGGTTTGAATAAGTTCAGATTTGGTTTCAGCAATTGCTTCAACAGATCCAAACTCGCCCAGGTGCGCGGTTCCAACGGTAAGAACCACACCAATATCCTGTTGTGCAATCTCGCATAGTCGAGCGATATCGCCTTTATGACGCGCACCCATTTCGAGAACACAGAACTGAGTTTTTTCATCACATTCCAACAAGGTAATTGGTAAACCTAAATCATTATTAAAGGAGCCTGCAGGTGAAACCGTTGGACCCACCTGAGCCAACATATGCGTCAATAAATCCTTGGTGCTTGTCTTGCCTTGTGAGCCAGTAATACCAATGACTTTTAGGTTGGTCAAACGTTTGCGCACGAAAGCGGCCAAGATCGAAAGTGCTTCGATAACATCCTTCACAACTATGCAAGGACCATCGATCCGTTTGGTAGTGATTGAAAACATTGCTCCTGCTCGATATGCATCAGCTGCATAATCATGTCCATCGGCAAACTCGCCCTGTAATGCAAGAAAGATGCAACCCGGAGTTGCTTTACGAGAGTCAAAAACTGGAGCCTTTGAAACCAACAAATCTTTATCGCAATGGATCTCTCCGCCGATCAAAAGCGCTATTTCTCCGGCAGTTAATGTGATCATTTCTTATCCTCGATAGCTCTTGCGAGCTCTACGCGATCATCAAATGGATGAACAACCCCGTTGATCTCCTGGCCCTTTTCATGACCCTTTCCTAAAACAATTACTAAATCTCCATCTTTTGCTTCATTGACCGCAGCCTTGATCGCCTCTGCTCTGTCCTGAATAACCGCACTAGGTTCGGTGATATCTAAACCAAGGGTCATTTGCACCAAGATCGCTTCAGGTTTTTCACTGCGTGGGTTATCGCTTGTAAAGATAGCCACATCTGCACCTTCATGTAACGCCTTACCCATAAGCGCTCTCTTTGATGCATCTCGATCTCCGCCACACCCCAGCACCGCAATAACTCGGCCATCGCTAATTTCATGTGCAGTCTCAAGAACCCGTGCCACCGCATCGGGAGAGTGTGCATAATCAACTAGCGCTGTGAAGTTTTGCCCCAGGCGCACAGATTCAAGACGACCAGCCGCTCCAGTTAACTGCGGCAAAATTGCAGCAATATCAATGGGATCGATTCCGCTTTCAGTTGCAATCGCCACAGCCATTAATAGATTGTCGAAGTTATATCCCCCATGCAGGTGGACCTTGCCTTCAATAAGAATTCCACCGCTGCCTCTGATTGCAACATGTGCCCCAACATAATCCTTTGAGATTGTTACGTAGTGCCAGGTGGCTTCGTGGTTGTGACGCGAAACAGTCATGACGGGCAGCTCAGTTAACTCCTTGAGCTTCTGGCCATAAGAATCATCGATGTTGATAACTGCCAAGTCGGCAAACTCGTATGTAAAAAGTTTTGCCTTTGCTTCAAAGTAGGCCTGCATTGTTTTATGAAAATCCAAGTGATCTTGTGAGAGGTTTGTAAATGCCACAAGTGCAAAGTGGCTGCCGCGAATTCTTTCAAGTGAAATGGCATGACTTGAAACCTCCATCACTAGGTTTCGCATATGGCGCTCACGCATTACCGCTGACAGCGCCTGTAGATCGCTGCTTTCAGGGGTAGTTCGCTTGCTTGCAATTATCTCTTGCCCGATACGAGTTTCGACGGTGCCGATGAGCCCGCTTTCACGCCCTGCAGCCGACATTATTTGATGCAGCAGCGTTGTAACTGTCGTCTTACCATTTGTACCTGTAACACCTACAGAGTAAAGATCTCGCATTGGTTCTCTGTAAAACCATGCACTGATTACTCCAGCTGCGCGACGGGGATTGCTACTAACAATTGTCGGAACCCCCTGTGCCTTCAATGCACCTGCTGCATCGGTTAAAACTGCAACGGCTCCCCTAGACAACGCATCTGCAATGAACTCTGCTCCGTGGGTCTTTTCACCAGGCAAAGCGATGAATAGATCACCTTCTTGTACATCTTTGCTTGAAAGTGTTAATCCGGTAATTACGATAGATGCATCACCAATCAGATCTGCGCTTGCAATTGCCGCCGCAGATTCAACAGTTCTATTGAACTCCTCAATTGGTCTTGTCACTTGCTGCCTTCTTTTTTTCAAGCAATTCTTTCTCAAGCAGCTTTCTTTTAGCAACCAGTTGCTTTTCAGTCAAAGGAATTGGATCAACTACTGCGCCAGTTGGTGCGATTCCCTTGGATTGAAGAACAAAGGACATCACCTTCTTGAAAACTGGGCCTCCGAGATATCCGCCCCAGTGCAAACCCTTTGGATCTTGGATTGTTACTGAGATTACATATGCTGGCTTGTCAGCTGGTGCAAAGCCGATAAATGATGCTGTGTACCCTCGGTAGCAGCCACATGTGTCATCAATACGTTGAGCGGTACCTGTCTTACCAGCTACGCGATACCCAGGAATAGCTGCAGATGGCGCTGTTCCATTTGCCGATACAACGCTCTCCATCATCAATCGCATGTTGGCAGCGGTTTCAGCGCTAATAACTCGTACATTTTCACGGGTTGCAGATGGTGTGTAGTTGCCACTTGAATCACTTGTTCCAGCAATTACTGTTGGGGAAACTC
>JBDLUF010000108.1:0-3237 GCA_039805445.1 Actinomycetota bacterium
AATCTAGAAAAGCTTGCTTCAGGTGATGTTATTAAGGTTGCCGAAGTTGTTCGCGATCTTTACCGTCGCGATCTCGATCGTGGACTTTCAGCAGGAGAAAAGCGCATGCTCGCCAAGGCGAAGCAGATCCTTGTGTCAGAGCTCGCACTTGCAGAGCGCACTGATGAAGAAAAGGCTGCAGTAATCCTTGACGAGGTTCTCGCTTCCTAATTTCGTGAGCACACCTTCACTGAAGGTTGTTGTGGCGGTCACTTCGCCAATCGCTTTCGAACTTCTCAATAAAGATTCAATTCTTCACACCACCTTTGGTGTTGCACGAGCATTTTCAATCGAGACATCTATCAAAACTCATTTAGCTGTTGCGGTAAGTAAGGATGATGCCCACAAAGTCGCCGACTTAAACTGCGAAGTTTTGATCTGCGAGCCAAACTCACCAGCATCATTAGCTGCAGCGCTCAAGCAAGCAAAGCCCTTTGACCTGGTTGCAATCCATGATTCGCAGCGTCCCTTGACCAGAACGGCGCAGTTCCACCGAACCGTCGAAGCGCTGATCGGTGATGTTGATGCGGTGCGACCAGCAGCGGCCTTTACCGAAACTTTAAAGGCTGTAACACCTGATCAGATGATTGAAAAGACGATTGATCGAACATCGATGCTTCGAATTTCAACACCAGAGATCATTCGTTTTGAGGCAATACATTTTGAAGGAGCAGGATCTACCTGGTTTGTGCCCCTTAAATCAGATGCAAAGAGTGCAACGGTAGATGCTGATCCTGAAAGCCTGCGTGTTAACTCAGCAGCTGAGATCGCCTTGATGGAGTCATTTGTCCACTGGCAACAAACTATTGCTCGCTAGTCATCCTTCTTTAAATTTCTATACTCGCGCAGCATCTTAAAGGGCTTACCAAAGGTTGCTTTTGGCAAGGTTGAAAAGGACTTAGTAGGCGAACTCCAGAAACGCTTCCACAATCTAAAGGGCTTAGTTGCGATGCGATGTGGTAGATCCTTTAAGTAGTTATCCCACAGATCATTGCTCTCATGTTCAACGCGGGTATTACATACAGAACAGGTTGTTGAAACCAGCAAACGCCCGGCATACACCAGCTCGTGCACCGTTTCTTTGCGGCAGTGAGCACAGTTAAGTTCAGCTTCTAATACTTCTTTACTCAATCCTTGTACCCCCTTCGCGCTAGAACATGTTCTGCAATCGCTAAATCTTGCGGATAAGTAATTTTCACATTGGAAACATCTGCTGTGATGGACATCGTCTTAACAGTTGGAAAATACTTTTCCATACAAGCCGCAGTGTCTGTTCCTGCAAAGCCATCGATAGCGGCGCTGTTATACGCCTCGAGCAACTGCTGTGCGACAAAACCTTGCGGTGTTTGTACACGCACCACTGTATCGCTGCGAGCTGTGTCCATCTCGCGAGCATCAACGGCGATTGTAGGAATTGCACCTCCGTGACGATGTGCCGCCTCAGCGATTTCTACAAACAGCGCAGGAGTTGCAAGGGGACGTGCACCATCATGAATCAAAACCACTTCGATCTCGCCGGCTGCAATTGCTGGCGCTAGGTGCTGAAGGGCGTTGTACTCGCTCTCGTGACGCGTAGCGCCTCCGTAAACAATCTCGACATCAATTCCTCGAACCTCACGTTCTAAGGTCGCACGGGCCATCTCTTCATCATCTGGGTTAATTACCAGGATTGTTCGGCCATGCTTAAAGTTTTTTGAGGCGTTTACAAGTGATCTAGAAATAATGCGACGACCACTTAATGGCAACCAGACCTTGTTGGTGGTGTGGCCAAAACGAGTTCCAGAACCTGCTGCCAGCACAACGAGCGCGGCTTTGATTCCTGACTTCATGGGCGCAATTGTGTCATGCTTGTGCGCATGGTGTGGTGGCGGAAAAAGTTGAGCGCAGATGAGAAAGCTGCCGAGATCATTGCTAAACACCACGCAAAAAAGGATCGCAACAGTGGAATCTTCACTGAACTACAGGAAAAGAAGCGTCAGGATTTAGGTCTGCATCCAACGCTGCGTCCCGAGCCAAAGGTGGTTCGAGATGAGGAAACAAAAGACCCGCTAACTAAACGTCAGCGGGCGCTTTTGGAAGAGTTAGGGCTTAACCCTAAGGATAAAAAAGAAAAGGATTAAGAGGCGTAGGTAAGTCCTAACGCATCTTGTTCCTTGCGTAGCTTCACAATTAGTGAATCAGCCTTTAATTCCACATGATCATAAGTAAGTAGTTCACCAACACCGATTGGCTTGATGATCTTTGCTCCTGCAACTAATCCAATTGGAACTAAGTTGTCGCGCTTAGCATCTTGGGCGTTATCTGCATAACCGCGAACTGTATAACCACCAATTCCATCGATGGTGTCACCAACAGCTAAATCCTTCTTGGTCATGCAAACAACTTCAGCGGTTAGGTGTGGTGCAAACAGTGATGATTCGCGATCCAAGATTGCGCGGTACACGGTGATTGGTGCTTCAACAGATGCCAAGTGATATGGACGGTACAAAGCAAAGTACGGACCAGGGCCCATTGATAGGTAGCTCATCTCATGTGCGATGTAAGGATCGTTGTGGCGAACTACAACAAATACTCCTGGTGCAACATCGCCGGTGCAGTAATCAACAACTCCTGGGCGATCTAGAACTCCACCATCTGCTTGAAGCGCAAAGGTATTTTGCAAAGTTTTTACAGATGATGCTGGTCCATACATTCCGCGCTTGGAAAGCTGCAGCCCAGTTGTGTTGGCAAGCGCCACCATTTCAGTCATGGTTTTGGAACCATCGGTAAATGAGCACAACATCTTTGGATTCATCTTCTTCTTAATTGCTGTCTCTTTAACTGAATCAGGGTTACTCAAAGGCTCAAATGGATTGTTCTTACCCTTACCCGCACACACGATTTCAAAGTTAAGGTCACGTGCGTAATCAACTAAAACCTTGGCCTCTACCGGTTCATCTCCGTGGCAAACCGCGTACACAACGCCATTATCTTCAGCGATCTTGTGGAGCAGCGGCCCAATAGTTACATCCATTTCAACATTCAGAACAGCTACATCCTTCTTAGCCAATAGTGAAGAGTGGGTAATGCGTGCGCCGATATCTGGAATACCTGTTCCTTCAACAACTACATCTACTGGTAGCTCAGAAACGATCTCAGAGTTTGATGTTCCAGTGTGCTTTCCCGCAAGAATCGCCTGTGAAAGCACATCCTTATCAT
>JBDLUF010000109.1:0-3197 GCA_039805445.1 Actinomycetota bacterium
TTTTCAATGAGCTCAAAGATGCGCCCCTTATGTGGTGTATCTGGTGTTCCTTCATACATGATTTGCGTTGCACCATTGATCAAAGGCCCATAAACAATGTAACTGTGGCCGGTAATCCAACCGACATCTGCGGTGCACCAATACACATCGCTTTCAGGCTTGATATCAAAGACGACTCGGTGGGTATAGGCCGCCTGCGTCAGGTAACCGCCAGTTGTGTGAAAAATACCCTTTGGTTTTGCCGTTGTTCCAGATGTGTACAAAATGAATAGTGGGTGCTCAGAATCAAAGCCCTGCGCAGTGTGATCAGGAGATTGCCGTTCAACTATGTCGTGCCACCAGATATCTGTCGCTGTATTCCATGCAGTTTCTTGCTTGGTGCGTTGAACAACAAGGACCTTCTCAACATTATGTTGACCTTTCAACGCTTCATCAACAGCAGGCTTTAATGCAAAAGCTGCACCCTTTCTAAACCCTCCATCTGCTGTAATAACTAACTTTGCATCTGCATCTTGAATTCTTGACAACAATGCGTCAGCAGAAAATCCACCGAAGACAACAGAGTGTGCCGCACCAATTCGAGCACAGGCCAACATTGCAATAGCAGCCTCTGGAATCATCGGCATGTAAATCGCAACACGATCTTTCGCTTGAACTCCTAACTCAATTAAAGCGTTTGCAGTTTTCTTGACCTCGGTTAGTAACTGAGCGTAAGTAATTGTTCGGGTGTCACCAGGTTCGCCTTCAAAGTGAAATGCAACTCGATCTCCACGCCCCTCAAGGACGTGCCGATCCAATGCATTAAATGAGGCATTGATCTTGCCACCGACAAACCACTGTGCATACGGAGAATCCCACTGCAATGTTTGTGTCCAAGGAGTTTCCCAACTCAAATTCTTTGCTTGTTGATCCCAAAATGCCAATCGATCCTGTTCTGCCAGATCGTAAAGGGCAGCTGTCGCGTTAGCTTGTGCCGCAAACTCCGCAGTTGGAGGAAAGTGACGATCCTCGCTAAGTAGGTTCTCTAAGGATTCGTGATCTTGGCTCATAGCGACAGAGGTTACATGTTGATGTTTGTTATCAACAGCGAAAGCGGAATGAAATTTTTATGCAGGCAGTGCAGTGAAGATCTGTCTAAAGAAAGGAGATGCAATGCTGACCTCATTTATTTTGGCCCTAATCAAACTGCTCAGTAACCCGGTGTTGGTGGCGGCCTTGGCTAAGTTCTTGGCTAATGCCCTAAAAACGGTTAGTTAGAAGGAGAATCCCACGCTGAAAGACCCTCTTCGCATGGTGCGCGGAGGGTCTTTTTGTGCCCCGCGGGCGAAGGTGAGAGGATTGGTTGTAAGCCTCTAGACGACTCAACGAAGCGCTCAGTCTAAAGATTTACAACGAGCCAATAGGAGTCACACTATGCCAATTGCAACCCCTGAAATTTATGCAGATATGTTGGATCGCGCAAAGAAGGGCGCGTTCGCATACCCAGCGATTAATGTTTCGTCATCACAAACTCTGATAGCTGCTCTTCGTGGTTTCGCCGAAGCAGAGTCAGATGGAATCATTCAATTCTCTTGGGGTGGCGCTGAATATGCATCGGGTTCAACAGTTAAGAACATGGTTGATGGTGCGGTTGCGCTGGCAGAGTTCGCACATATTGTCGCAAAAAACTACAAGGTAAATATCGGAATTCATACAGATCACTGCCCAGCAGAAAAGCTTGATGGCTTTATGCGTCCACTTCTGGCATTTGGCGCAGATCGTCTCAAGTCAGGTAAGGCTCCATTATTCAACTCACATATGTGGGATGGATCCGCCGTTGATATGAATGAAAACATGAAGGTCGCAAAAGAAATGCTAGCGATGTCTGTTGCCGCAAAGACAATTCTTGAAATCGAAATCGGTGTTGTCGGTGGCGAAGAAGATGGAATTGAAGCTAAGCATGACGCAAAGCTTTACTCGACTCCAGAAGATGCATTAATGACAGTTGAAACACTTGGTACAGATGTAAATGCTCGCTACATGGTTGCAGCGACATTTGGAAATGTTCATGGAGTTTACAAGCCAGGAAATGTTGTACTGCAGCCAAAGATTCTTGCAACATTGCAGGAAGCAGTATCTGCAAAGCTAGCTCTTCCTGCGGGCAGCAAGCCAATGGATTTGGTTTTCCATGGCGGCTCAGGCTCGCTTCTTTCGGAGATCCGCGAATCACTTGATTACGGTGTAATCAAGATGAATGTTGATACCGATACCCAGTACGCATTTACACGCCCAGTTGTTGATCACATGCTGAAAAATTACGACGGCGTTTTGAAGATCGATGGAGAAGTAGGAAACAAAAAGGCCTACGACCCACGTGCCTGGGGCAAGCTTGCCGAAGCAGGAATGGCTGCTCGCGTTGTACGTGCTTGCGAAGACCTTCGTTCAACCGGAACTTCATCACTTAAGTAATTAACAACTAGTCGGAGAGGCTTTACTCATGCCTGCATTGGTACTACTCGGAGCACAGTGGGGCGATGAGGGCAAGGGTAAAGCTACCGATCTGTTGGGCGATCGGGTTGATTATGTAGTTCGCTATCAAGGCGGCAACAACGCAGGGCACACGGTTGTAATTGGCGATCAAAAGTATGCGCTTCATCTGTTGCCATCCGGAATCCTTTCTCCAAATGTAATTCCGGTAATTGCAAATGGTGTTGTTATCGACCCAAGTGTTTTACTTGAAGAAATCCGCGGATTAAATGAGCGCGGTATCGATACAAGCAAACTTTTGATTTCAACAAATGCTCATTTGATTACCCCGTATCACCGCACGATTGACAAGGTTTCAGAACGTTTCTTAGGTAAGTCAAAGATTGGTACTACCGGCCGTGGAATCGGACCAGCGTACGCCGACAAAATCAACCGAATTGGTATTCGCGTTCAGGATCTTTTTGATCCATCGATTCTTCGTCAAAAGCTGGAAGGCGCGCTGCGTGATAAAAACCAGATTTTGATTAAAGTCTTTAACCGCAAGAACATCGAAGTTGATGAGGTTCTTGAAGAGTATTTAAAGTACGCCGATATCTTGCGCCCATATGTTGCAGATACGGTATTGATTTTGGATGAAGCACTAAAGGCTGGAAAGCGAGTGCTTCTAGAAGGATCTCAAGGAACACTTCTAGATGTTGATCATGGAACATATCCATTTGTGACTTCAAGTA